>ONIJ01000095.1 GCA_900317875.1 uncultured Eubacteriales bacterium | reverse complement strand
CCTCCCGGTTATTCGGAATATTTTTAGCCTCCCTCAACAGGGCACAAAAATAAAGCCCCTTTTAGAGGTAAAGCTATTTTATCATATTTCTTAAGGCTTGTCAAGCCTTTTTTGAGCGGATTATTGCGGTGTTTTTACAGCAATCCGCGTTTTTTTTGCAGGGAGCCCTTTGCGGGCTCCCGCTGAAGCGACATTCAGTGTCAGGCGTGACTGATCTGAAAACGACCGCCCGCCATCCGTAACAACTTAAAACATAATACTTATAACTTAAGACTGCTGATCTCTCAGGGTTGAGAACTTCGAGGGCTTCTTTACCTTTACGACCTCTGGCTTAACGGTCTTGTCCTTGTACTTGCGCGCAAATCTTGCGGCGACTTTCAGCTCGTCGCTGAATTTTTCGGAGATCTTATCATACTCGCCCTGGTCAAGGCTGTTGATGAGAACCGTTGTGATCACGGCGCGTGTGTCAACGTCTCCGTTTGAATACTGCAGGCTGAAGATGTTAGCCAGCTTTTCGAGCTCCTTGCCGTTGGAGCTCTTGATGTAGGCAGGCAGCTTGGGAGCGATGTGCTCTTTGGCGAAGGTAGCTCCGCGGAAGGGATAGTAGCAATCCTCCTCCATCTGGATCTCCTCTCTCAGCTCGGGAAAAACGGTCACAAAGCGCTTTGCGAGGAATTTCGGATCGGCGTTGCCGTCGTCGCTCTTCTTCTTTTTGGACTTTGTCTGCTTTGCGCGCTTGATTGCCACTGTGCCCGAAACGCCGTCGATAAAGTCGTTGGCGATGCTCTCGGCATCCTTCTGAGTGGAAACGAAGTCGTCATAGAGCCATGTTGACAGGGTTTTCCAGTCGTTGTCGGGACCTTCTTCGGCGGTCATCGGACAGGTGCGCAGGATCATCTGCTGCTTGTCCTTGACGTAGATCACGGAGTAAGCCACGTTTTCGCTCGTGAACAGAGCCGCAAGCTCGCTTTCGTCGTCTGCCGCGACCTTTTCTCGGGTGTAGCCTGACTTTTTGAGCTCCTCCTCAAGTTTGTCGGTAATGAGTTCAAATGCCTTTGTGTATTCTAAAGTCATAATTGCTCTTCCTTTCGGTTTTATATAATGTCTGCGCCTTACATAGTTTCGGGGCAGGTGATGTTAAACATGGTGAGCACGTTCTTGATTACGGAGCGCACACAGCCGCAGAGCGCGAGCCTTGCAAGCATAAGTCCCTCGTCGTCGCCCTTAACGCGGCAGGCGTTGTAGAACTTGTGGAACAGCGTGGCAAGTCTTGTGACGTAGCGGGTAACCTTTGTGGGATCGCAGTCCTTCGCGGCGCTGATGATTTCCGTCGAATAGAGCGCAAGATGACCGATGAGCTCCTTTTCCTCCGGAGCGGTCAGCAGTGAAAGCTCCTCGTCGGTACATTCGCGCGGAGCGATCCCGTCCGCCGCGAGCGCCTTGAAGATGCTGCAGATACGCGCGTGAGCGTACTGAACATAATAAACGGGATTCTGGTTATCCTGAGCCACCGCCAAATCGAGGTCGAAATCCATCTGGGTGTTCGCCTCACGGGTGTTAAAGAGGAAGCGAGCGCTGTCCACGGGAACCTCCTCGAGCAGGTCGCGGAGCTGAATAGCCTTGCCGGTGCGCTTGCTCATCTTGACGGGCTTGCCGTCCTTGACAAGGTTTACGAGCTGCATAAGCACGACGTTGAGCTTGTCGCCGTCGCAGCCGATGGCGTCCATTGCGCCCTTCATTCTCATTACGTGACCGTGGTGGTCTGCGCCCCAGACGTCGATCAGGGTAACGAAGCCGCGGTCGAATTTATTCTTGTGATATGCGATGTCGGCGGCAAAGTAGGTTGGATTGCCGTTCTGACGGATGAGAACATCGTCCTTGAGCTCAAGATTGTCGATGTACTGCTGTGACTTACCTTCCCTGAGCAGCTTTTCGGTGACGACTTCCTTGTTCTTGTACCAGATAGCGCCGTCCTGCTCGTAGGTGAGTCCCTTTTCGGTCAGAAGGTCAACAACCGCCTTGACCGCGCCGCTGTTGTGCAGCTCGCTCTCGAAGAACCACTTGTCATAGGTGATTTTGTAGGTCGCCATATCCTCCTGCATTTTTTTGATGTTTTTGGGCAGCGCGTAATCCACGAGCGCGCGCTTGCGCTCCTCGCTGTCCTTTTCAACAAGGCTGTCGCCGTTGAGGTCAGCATACTCGCGCGCCAGATCAATAATGTCCGCGCCCTGATAACCGTCCTCGGGGAAAACGATTTCGTCGCCTTTGAAGATCTGAAGATAACGTGCCTCGAGCGAGCAGGCAAATTTTTCGATCTGGTTGCCCGCGTCGTTTACGTAGAACTCCCTGTAAGCGTCATAGCCCGCCTTTGACAGCACCGCAGCCAGACAGTCGCCGAGCGCGCCGCCGCGCGCATTGCCCATATGCATGGGGCCTGTGGGATTAGCGGAAACGAATTCGACGTTTACCTTCTCCCCCTTGCCGTAGTCGGAACAGCCGTAGCCTTCGGGATCGCCGATAATCTCCCTTATCACGCTCGTGTAAAAGCGGTCGCCGAGAAAGAAATTGATAAAGCCCGGTCCCGCTGTTTCAAACCGGTCGCAGAGCGTGCCGTCAAGGTCGATGTTGGCGGTGATCGCCTGAGCCACCTTGAATGGAGGCATACGGAAACTTCTCGCGCCCGCCATAGCCGCGTTTGTGGCGAAGTCGCCGTTTTTGTTGTCGGCGGGAACTTCTATAATAAATTCGGGCAGCGCCGCCTCGGGCAGCTCACCCTTTTCGATTGCTTTTTTCAACGCCGTTTCAACAGCTTCCCTGAGCTTTTCAACGACAAGTGCGTATGTATCCATAATATTACCTCGCTGTATTCTGCTTCTCTTCTATCTTGATAAAAAACCTGTTTTCGCTCACAAGGTCGGTGTTGAAATCGAGCGTGTAGCTGACCTCAAGCGTGCCGCCCTTTTCGTGCAGCTTGTTTTCGAGAGTCTTTGTGAACACTCCGATGTTCAGATCCCCCGCTACCGTCTGGTAAATGCACTGGTGCCTCCTGCCCTTTTCGAGCATAAGCTGCGAGCGCATAGGTCCCTTGCGGTTGATCGTCACCATATCGCCCTCAACCTTGATAAGGTTGTTGAAGAAGGTTTCGGGGTTATCCTCGTCGTACTCCCTGTAGCCGATGTAGTAGTGATCCTTCTTCTTCATAAAGTTCCCCGCAGTGAGAACCTCGATTTTATCGGTTTCACCGTCTAGCTTTTGTTCGCCGAGAATTGAGATCAAAAATCTTTCCTTATCCTTTTCCATAAATTGCCCTCAGTATTGTTCGATGTCAATTTGTGTTACGGTGTGCTCCATATCTCTGCCCAGGAACAGTCCCGCAACGCTCTCAAAGCCCTCGGGAGTGTCGCTTACAAAGAAATCGGGAGTTTTTGCGGTGTTGTCGTCGGTAAGCAGATCCTGCTCGCGGAGCACCTTTGCCGCGTAGTTTGCGGTTTCGAAGCCCGAGTCGACGAGGGTTACGTCCTCGCCCATATAATCGGAAATCGCGTCGCGCAGCAGCGGGAAATGTGTGCACCCGAGGATCACCGTGTCCACTCCGTTGTCCTTGAGCTCCGCCATATAGCGGCGCACCACAAGGCGCGTGATCTGGTCGTCGCGGTGAATAACGCCGTTTTCAACAAGCGACACAAACAGCGGACAAGCCTGCTCAAAAACCTGCACCTCCGGGTTTAGCTTCTGCAGGCGCAGCTTATAGCTGTGGCTGCCTACGGTGGCGGCGGTTCCTATTACGCCGATTTTGCCGTTCTTGGTCTTTCTGACGGCGGTGTAGGCAGTGGGATTGACAACCCCAGTGTAGGGCACGCCGAGCCTGCTTTCGAGCAGCTCTCCGGCAACCGAGCTTACGGTGCCGCACGCGGCGACGATCATCTTGACATTATGTGTCAGAAGAAACTCCGCGTCCTGAATGGCGTACTTGCGGATGGTGTCGCGGCTTCGCGTTCCGTAGGGCACGCGGCCGGTATCGCCGAAATATACAATTTTTTCGTTTGGCAAAACGTTCATAAATTCCTTGACCGCGCTCAGTCCGCCCAAGCCCGAGTCAAAAACACCTATTGCATTTTGAGACGACATATACAAACCTCTTTTGAATTTTTTCAATTTGCATAGTTATACGTGTACTATCATATCACAAATGTCGCGCGGTTTCAAGGTTTTTTTAGCGGTTGAAATTGACTTTCTATAGCCCTTGTGATATTATACCAAAAGAGGTGATTGAAATGAAATGCAGAAACTGCGGATTTGTATACGACAACGAAGACGTCTGCCCCATTTGCGCAACTCCCGCCGAAAAGCCTCCCGTACAGAACGCAGCGCCGTTTACGGGATATGTTTCCCCACAGGCTCCGCTGCAGAAGGCTGCTCAGAACAGGACTCCAAACGAACTTCCGAAACATCCGAAGCCTGAGGAACCCCCGAAAAAGTCAAAAAAGCTGATGGTGATACTGGTCTGTGCGGTTTGCACCCTGTCCGCGTGCGTGTTATACAATACCGTGAGCAGCATTGTTTTACAGGCAGTACAGTTTGACAAAAACCAAAAGCGGGACAAAACTATCGACCGCGTAACCAAGGTTGCAAACGAGCTGCTCGATATTTATGACGCGCATCAGGCGCTTGGAATATTAAAAAGCATCGATAACATTAATATAGATAAAATCAAGGAAAAGTACGGCCTAGGCGGCAAAAGTTCCGAGGATAAATCGGGTTCCGAAATCAAGGAGCTGTCCGACGGCGCCGCTCACAAGGTGGGTGAAGCCTATCAGTTCGGCAGCGGCACCGTCAGTCTTAAGACAGCGGCCGTTTTGAACGCCTCGGCAAATTTTGACGCCGAAAAGCAGCAGGTAGCTCTCACGGTCGCGCTGACAAACACAACGAATGAGGAAAAGACCTACGACGGCATCAAGCTCGAATTTGACGACAGCGACTTTGACGCCGAAAACTTTCTCTACTGCGAAAGCAGCAGGGCCCTCTCCGAGGACAGCCTGGCTCTGAAGCCCGGAGAAACCTTTACTGCGGTGTTCTGCTACAATATGCCAAAGGCTGAGGCACAGTACAAGTGCAATCTTTCCGTTCTCGCCACGGGCGACGGATACATCGCAAAAACCGCGTACAACCTTGATACAAAGGAAATCAAATAAAAAACTCGGGACTGATATTCAATCAGTCCCGTTGATTTTTTCTCATAGCAATCTCAGATGAAAAGCGGATTAAGTTTTGCGGAAATCAGACCGCAAGGATCGTATGTTATTTATCTGAGTTTTGTATCAGGTGCGATGTTCCGATCTTTCTGAAACGCGCATATCTCTGCTCCGTGAGCGTGTCAAGCGGAAGCGCGAGATTCTTTTCAAAGGTTCTGGCGATGAGCAGCTTCAAGCTCTCAAACATAGCCGCGTCCTCGGCCTTGGGCTGGCGGATAATACGCTCGACAACTCCCAGATCAAACAAATCCTGAGCTGTCATTTTAAGCGCCTCAGCAGCCTCGGGAGCCTTTGAACTGTCCTTCCAGAGGATGGAGGCACAGCCCTCGGGTGAGATTACGGAGTAAACGGAGTTTTCCATCATCCAGACCTCGTCCGAAACCGCGAGCGCAAGCGCGCCGCCGCTGCCGCCCTCACCGATCAGAATGGTGAGGATAGGGGTTTTGAGCGTCATCATTTCCATCAGGTTTTCGGCGATAGCCTGTCCCTGACCGCGCTCCTCGGCGCCGATTCCGGGATAAGCTCCGCTGGTATCAACAAGGCAGAGCACGGGGCGGTGGAATTTTTCCGCCTGCTTCATCAGTCTGAGCGCTTTGCGGTAGCCCTCGGGCTGCGCCTGACCGAAGTTGCGCTCCATCCTCTCCTTGGT
>ONIJ01000162.1 GCA_900317875.1 uncultured Eubacteriales bacterium | reverse complement strand
GGCTTCGCCGTGAATTGCCGCTGCGCGGCGTGAATTGATTTGCTTTGCAAATCATTGTTTTAAGTGGAATTCGCCCTGCACGTCGGTGTAGTAATCTCCCTCGGGAATCAAATCCTTTATCAGAACGATCTCGTACCCCTTGTCTTTAAGTCCCTCGATGATAGAGGGGAGCGCGGCAGGGGTATTTTTTGCGCCGTTGTGCATAAGGATGATCGAGCCGTCCTTTACCTTGCTCAGCACGGTTCTGCACATCTGCTCGGGCGAGGGATCCTTCCAGTCGAGGGAATCGACATCCCACTGAACGCAGTACATTCCCATACTCTTTACGCAGTTTACCACCATATTGTCGTAGTCGCCGTAGGGCGGACGGAAAAGCGTGGGAGTGCTGCCCGTCAGCGCCTCGATCTTTTCGTTGCAGGCGGTGACCTCCTCAGCCGCCCTGCTTTCGGAGAGTTGGGGCATATGAGGATGGGTGTCGCTGTGATTGCCGATGTCGTGACCTTTTGCGGCGATCGTTTTTACATCGTTCGGATATTTCTCTACCCAGTCCCCGACGAGGAAGAAGGTCGCCTTAACGTCGTATCGGTCGAGGATGTCGAGCAGCCGGTTGGTTTCCTCGTCGCCCCACGCCGCGTCAAAGGAGATCGCAACCTGTTTTTTATCACTTTCAACGCGGTAGATCGGGTTTGTTTTGGGCGCTGCCGCAGTCTGAACCGCCTGAGTAGTCGATGAAACCGTGACGCCCACGGCGGCAGCTCCCGCGAGCAGGCACACAGCGGCGGCGAGAATGGATCGTTTGGTTAAAATCAAGAGCTTCAAAGTAAATCCCTCCGTATACGTAATGTATATGGAGGGAGTGTTCCGAATATGTTTAATCGGATATTTTGATCCTGATGTCGCCCGTGGTAGTCGAGAGCTCGCAGCTGCCGCCTTCCGTGTCGGGAACGCTGATGTCTCCCGTTGTGGTGTGAGCGGAGAACGACTTGTCTGTGAGCAGAGTTCCGCTGATGTCGCCTGTTGTGGTATGAGCCTTGATCGCGTCCGCGTCTGCGCCGTCAAATTTAACGTCGCCCGTGGTGCAGGAAACGGAAATATCCTTGTCGGCGGCGGAGTCGATAAGCGAGATGTCGCCTGTCGTCGTCGAAATATCAATATCGCCGCTGACCTTCGTTTCATTCAGGCGGACGTTGCCGGTCGTTGACGTGATATTTATGTCTCCGCCGATTTCCATACTGTCGATCAGGATGTCGCCGGTCGTGCACTTTATGCGGAAATCGTCATATTTGTCCTTGGGAAGGTACGCCGTGATCTTCGGGCTGTCGAAGTCGATATGTATTTCCTCGTACCATTTTTTGTCGCCGTTTCGGCGGATGACGAGGGTTTTGTCCTCGACCGAGGCGGAAAAACGGTCGCTTTTCCGCTCGTATAAAACCACTCTGCAGTCCTTGCCGTCCGACGGGATAACCTCGATGTCGGCGGTTGCGACGTCGATCGAAACGCTGTCGAATTCCTCGCTGATTTCCTCGGTGACGGTCAAATAACTGACCGTGCTGAGCTTTTTGTAATCAAAGCCGACTGCCGCAAGCGCGCCGACCATAAGCAGAATGCCCGAAACGGTGAGCGCCGAAGCGGCGATAAGCCAGATTTTTTTCGCCCTGCTCATTTTGCCGCCTCCTTTCTGATAAAGAGGGATTTGATTCCCAAAACGGCTTTTTTAGCGAGCAGAGCGGTGCCCTTGACTGCCGCCAAACAGCCGAAGAACAGAAATACCGCCAGACCTCCGCAGAGCACGCCTGCGCCGAGCGTCGCAAAGCCGGACGCTCCGTAGCCCTGACCGAAGAACAACGCCGCCGAAAACGCGCATCCGGGCAGGCAGACAGCCAGAGCCAGATCGACAGCCCAAAGCAAAACTACGATCGCCCAAAGGATTACGTACAGCGCGAAAGCGACTGCGGCCGCGCCGATGAGGAGCGGCACCCAGACGGGCGAGCCCGCCGCTATGAGCACGATTTCCCAAACCTTTAATTTTCTTTTCGGCTTGACTCTTTCCTTCACGAGCTTTGTAAGCGGAGTGTCGGCGATGATCTGCGCCACTACCTCGTCGGTCGTGCCGATCGCCTCAACAGCCTCCTCCTCGGTCAATCCGTCCTCCAGACGGTCGTCTATCATTTCGCCGTAAAACGCTATCCTCTCGTCAATATCCTCCTGCGGCAGACCGTTTAATCCCTCCCGGAGCTGCGCAAGAAATTCCTGTTTATTCATTTTCCACGTCCTCCTTCGTGATAAAATCGTAGATCGACATAATCTCTTTCCAATCGGCCTTGAATTCCTCCAGCCGGGCAAGCCCGGCTTGGTTGATACGGTAATATTTTCTGAGCCTGCCGTTGTGCTCGGCGGTTTTTACCGTCAGCATTCCGGCGGATTCAAGCCGTTTCAGGATGGTATAGAGAGTCGACTCCGACAATTCGATATACGGCTTCATATCCTTGATGATTTTGTAGCCGTAGGTATCCTCATTTTTTATGGCTGCAAGCACGCAGACATCCAGAAGCCCGCGCTTCAATTGATTGTCCATAGCATACCTCCTTTTATGGAATACATCATAACACGAAGTATTGCTTTTGTCAAGCGTATTCACAAAAAATCCCTCCCGATAACTTCGGGAGGGAAGAGCTGAGCTGATATAAATTTTTAAAAACCGAAAATCAGTCGGCGTAGTGCCAGCTGATTCCGTCCTTGGTGTCAACAACGACGACCTTCATCGCGGCGAGCTGATCGCGGATAGCGTCGGCGGTCGCCCAGTCCTTGTTCTTTCTTGCCTCGGTACGCTTTGCGATGAGCGCGTCGATCTCGGCGTCCTGAGGATTGCTCTCCTTGGGAGCTTCCTCCTTTTCGGCGAGGAGGTTGAGCGAGAGAACGCGGTCGAGCTCGCCGAGCACATAGCGCTTTGTGGCGTCGTTTGCGTCCGCCTTGAGCACGTCGTAAACGACGGTCAGACCGAGAGAGGTGTTGAGGTCGTTGTCCATCGCCTCTTTGAATTTGCCGATGAGCTCCTCGGCCTTGGCGCTGTTGACCTCGCCTTCCTTGCTCAGCGAGGAAATGCGCTTGATCAGCTTGTCGTAAGCCTTTACGCAGTTGTCGAGGCTCTCGTACGAGAAGGTGAGCGGCTTGCGGTAGTGGCTCTGCAGGCAGAACATACGGTAAACAACGGGATCGTAGCCCTTGCTTTCAAGCAGGGAAACGGTGAGGAAGTCGCCCTTTGACTTGCTCATCTTGCCGCGCGCATCATTGAGGTGGAGAACGTGGAACCAGTAATTGCACCACTTGTGGCCGAGGTAGGACTCGCTCTGCGCGATCTCGTTGGTGTGGTGCGGAAAGGCGTTGTCGATTCCGCCGCAGTGGATGTCGAGGTATTCGCCGTTGTGCTTTTTGCTGATGCAGGAGCACTCGATGTGCCAGCCGGGATAGCCCGGTCCCCAGGGAGAATCCCACTTGAGCTCCTGATCCTCAAACTTGGATTTGGTGAACCAGAGCACAAAGTCGGTTTTGTTTCTCTTGTTTTCGTCCTCCTCAACGCTGTCGCGCACGCCTACGGCAAGATCCTCCTCGTTCATATTGCCGAACACATAGTAGGTGTCGAGCTTTGAGGTGTCGAAGTAAACGTTGCCGCCGGCGATGTAGGCGAAGCCCTTTTCGAGGAGCACCTCGATCATATCGATGAACTCCGCAATGCAGTTTGTTGCGGGCTCAACCACGTCGGGACGCTTGATGTTGAGCTTTTCGCAGTCGGAGAAGAAAGCGTCGGTGTAGAACTTGGCGATCTCCATAACGGTTTTGTGCTCGCGCTTTGCGCCCTTGAGCATTTTGTCCTCGCCGGTGTCGGCGTCGCTCGAAAGGTGGCCTACGTCGGTGATGTTCATAACGCGGTTCACGTCATAGCCCGCGAAGCGCAGGTATTTTTCGAGCACGTCCTCCATTATGTAGGTGCGCAGGTTGCCGATGTGAGCGTAGTGATACACTGTGGGACCGCAGGTGTACATATTGACCTTGCCCTCGGTGAAGGGTACGAATTCCTGTTTTGTTTGTCCGAGTGAGTTATACAGAATCATAATTGATTACTCCTTTGTCAGCAATCGGAAATGAATTGCTTGTTTTGTTTGATATAAATAACGCCTGAAAGAATGGCGAAGAAGGTCGAGATCCAAATCAGCGCTTCGCCGGCAATGCGGAAAATGCAGCCGAGACAGCAGGGCAGAGGAACGCCCAAAGCGCCGGCGTCGAGTACAAGCTGCATAACCAGCACGCAGATGATAGCGACCATCTGCGTCACGGTCTTGACCTTGCCCCAGATATTCGCGGCGATGACCTTGCCCTTTGAGGCGGCGATGAGCCGTATTGAGGTGACGGCAAATTCGCGCATAAGCACGATGATGACCGCCACGCAGTCGCAGAGCCCGAGCTGCACAAAGCACAGCAGCGCGGAGAAAACGAGTATTTTGTCGGCGAGCGGGTCGGCGAATTTGCCGAAATCCGTAACCAGTCCCTGTTTTCGCGCGATCCTGCCGTCAAAGAGGTCGGTCAGCGACGCCGCGCCGAAAACCGCAAGAGCGGCGAGGTTGTTCAGCGGAAAATCTATCAGCAGCGCCGCCACAAAGAACGGCACGAGCAAAATTCTTGTTACTGTCAGCTTGTTCGGTAGGTTCATAACATCATCCAATAAATTCAAATTAGTTCAAATCAGTTCGCCGACAGGGTCGCAGCCCATATAGTCGGTGATTTTTACCTTGACGAAGTCGCCTGCCTTCGGCGGCTCTTGCGCGGTAAAGAATACGCAGCCGTCCACCTCGGGAGCGTCGGCGTAGGTTCTGCCGTACCAGCACTCGGCGATTTTGTCAAAGCCTTCCACGAGCACCTCGGCTTCGGTTCCGATAAGGCTCTCGCAGTATTCCGCCATCACATTCTGCTGGTGCTCCATAATGATGTCGGCGCGCTTTTGTTTTACGTCGTCGTCGAGCTGACCGGGCATTTTTGCGGCGGGAGTCCCCTCCTCCTGAGAGTAGGCAAAGCAGCCGAGCCGCCGGAAGTTTATCTCCTTGGCAAATTCCGCAAGCTCCTCAAACTGCTCCTCGGTTTCACCGGGGAAGCCCGTGATAAAGGTGGAGCGGAAAATCACGTCCGGAATTTTCTTCCTCATTTTATCGAGCAGCGCCGTAAGGCTTTGGCGGTCGCCGCGGCGGTGCATCTTTCTCAAAATTTCGCTGTTGCAGTGCTGGAGCGGAAGGTCGATGTAGTTTACCACCTTTTCCTCGCGCGCCATAACCTCGATCAGATTGTCGGTGATGCTGTCGGGATAACAGTACAGCACCCTTATCCAGTGCAGTCCGTCAATTTTGCACAGCTCGGTGAGAAGCCTGTCGAGCGACGGCTCGCCGTACAGATCCTCGCCGTAGCGTGTGGTGTCCTGCGCGATGACGTTGAGCTCGCGCACGCCCTTTTCGGCGAGCTCCTTCGCCTCGCTGATGAGGTTCTCTATTTTTCTGCTGCGGAATTTTCCGCGTATCATAGGAATCGCGCAGAAGGTGCATTTGTTGTCGCAGCCCTCGGCGATTTTCAGGTAAGCGGTGTAAAACGGCGTGGACTGCACTCTGCCGCCCTCAAGGGGAAGGCTGAGCTTGTCGGGAAAGATCTCGATTTTATCTCCGCCCGAGAGCGCCTTTTCCACGATGTCGGCGATCTGCTCGTTTGCGCCTATGCCGACTGCCGCGTCTATTTCGTAGAGCTGTTTTGTGATCTCGTCCTGATAACGCTCGGCAAGACAGCCCGTCACGATGATCGCCTTGATTTTTCCCTCGCGCTTCATTGTTCCGAGCTCGATGATCTCGTCGATGCTTTCCTGCTTCGCGGAATCGATAAAGCCGCAGGTGTTCACGATAACTGCGTCCGCTTCGGAGGAGTCGCCGACGATCGTAAAGCCCTTCTGCCTGAGTGAGTAGAGCAGCATTTCGGCGTCAACCTGATTTTTGGCGCAGCCGAGCGAAACAACGGCTACCTTGTTATTCATATTTATTCATCCTTTCCGGGCAAGCCCTTGCCCTTGAACGGACAGTTGCGCTCGCAACATATTACTTCAGCCGCGCTCGGCGTATTCTTCGAGAACGGCTCTTATATCGTCCCAGCCGTAGCCGAGCCTTTGCAGCGCCGCGACCGCGCGCCGCCTGATTTTTTCATCGCTTATACCGCGGTATTTTTTTTCGATCACCGCGCGGATGCTCTCGCGGTAATCCACCTCGGTTTCATCGAGGATCCGCTCCGCCGTTTCCTTGTCAATGCCCTTGCGGCTGAGCTCGAACGCCGCCGCGCGCTTGCTCATTTTTTTTCCGAAAATCAGCTTTTGCGCGTACTGCCGCGCAAAGCTCTCGTCGTTGACAAGTCCCAGCTCCTCCATCCGCTCGACCGCCTTTTCGGCGGAATCGGCGTCGCAGGTGCGCTGTATTTTTTCCCTGAGCTCCTTTTTTGAGTGGTCTCGATAGGAAATGAGCCACAGGGCTTTTTCCTTAGCCCTGCGCTCATTGCTCAGTTCTATCATTTCTTTGAGTTCCCCGTCGTCGATCTCCCTGCCGACGTCAAAACGGTTTTCAAGGAGAGCCTGAGTGTCGAGGTTCATTACAAATTCGCCGTCGATGAACAGCGCGCTCATCGCTTTTCTTCGCGGCTCAATGGCGGTGATCAGCATTATTCGTCAACCAGAACGTCGATTTTCGCTGATTTTTTGTCTTCCTTGGGAGCTTCCTTAGCGGGAGCCGCCGCCGTCACCTTAGCCTTGGGAGCCGGACGCTTGCGGTCGTAGAGCTTGTCGATGTTCTCCCAGAGCTTTGCTTCGATCTCCTTTGCAAGAGCCTCGTCGCTTCTGAGCAGCTCCTTGACCTTGTCGCGGCCCTGTCCGAGACGCTGTCCGTTGTAGCTGAACCACGCGCCCGCCTTCTGGACGATCTCTGCCTTGACGGCGAGATCGAGAAGCTCGCCCTCGCGGGAAATGCCCTCGCCGTACATAATATCGAACTCAGCCTCGCGGAACGGGGGAGCGATTTTGTTCTTTACAACCTTGCATCTTGTGTGTGAGCCGACCATTTCGCCGTTGCTTTTTAAAGTTTCAACGCGGCGGATGTCGATACGCACGGAGCTGTAGAATTTCAGCGCGCGGCCGCCTGTTGTCACCTCGGGATTGCCGTAGATAACGCCGACCTTTTCGCGGAGCTGGTTGATGAAAATGGCTACGCAGTTGCTCTTGTTGATAGCGCCTGCGAGCTTTCTGAGCGCCTGAGACATAAGTCTGGCGTGCAGGCCGACGTGGCTGTCGCCCATATCTCCCTCGATTTCCGCCTTGGGAACAAGCGCCGCTACCGAGTCGATTACGATAACGTCGATGGCGCCGCTGCGGATGAGAGCCTCGGCGATCTCAAGCGCGTCCTCGCCGGTGTCGGGCTGAGCTACGAGCAGCGAGTCGACGTCGACGCCGAGCGCCGCGGCATAGGTGGGATCGAGCGCGTGTTCAACGTCGATGAAGGCGACGTTGCCGCCGTTTTTCTGACCTTCGGCAATGCAGTGGAGGGAGAGGGTGGTTTTACCCGAGGACTCGGGACCGTAGATCTCTACGATACGTCCCCTGGGAAGTCCGCCGATTCCGAGCGCTACGTCGAGCGAAAGCGAGCCCGTGGAGATGTGGTCGATCGTCATATGAGTGTTTTCGCCGAGGCGCATAACCGCGCCCTTGCCGAATTGCTTTTCGATTTGTGAAATCGCTGTTTCAAGCGCCTTGTTCTTATCTACTGCCATAGTATACCTCCGTATAATTCCTGTCTTTTCCGTTTTCCTTATTTCCCTTCCGGGCGGTACTATTATAAAATATTATAAACGAAAAAACAATAATTTCGCGTGAAAAATGTCGAACAAAATTTCTAAAATCAGAGCATTGTCCCGATTATAGCCCTTTGGCAGCCGCCGAAGTCGAGCTCGGTGCGGATATTTGAATAGCCTTGCCCGCTCATAAGAGCCGCTGCATCGTCCGCCTGACCTTCTCCCAGCTCAAAAACAAGCGCGCCGCCGCGTTTGAGCTTTGAGCTCCAGTTTTTCACGATCGCCCTGTAGAAGTCAAGCCCGTCGCCGCCGCCGTCGAGCGCAAGCTCGGGCTCGTGCAGGACCTCCGCCTGCAGCGCAGGCAGATCGCCGCTTTTGATGTAGGGCGGATTGGAAACGATCAGGTCGAGGCTGCCGTCCTCAAAATCCCTGTGGCAGGTGAGAACGTCGCCTTTTATCGCCTTGATTCCGCAATTATTGTCTTTAATATTCTTTTCCAGAAAATAAAACGCCTTGTCGCTCAGCTCAACCGCGGAAACCTCCGCATTTGAGAGCTTTTCGAGCGCAATTGAGATCGCACCGCTGCCGGCGCACAGGTCAACCGCCTTGGCGCCGCTTCTGCCTTTGAGGTAATCAAGGCAAAGCCCCACGCACACCTCGGTGTCGTCGCGCGGGATAAGCACGCCCTCGCCGACGCTCAGCTCAAAGCCCATAAAGCTCCAGCTTCCGAGGAGGTATTGCAGGGGATAGCGAGTCAATCTTCTTTCTATTATAGAATTAATCTTTTGCTTCTGAGCGGCGCTCAGCTCTGCCTCGCCGTGGGCGATCTGCCCTGCGCGGTCAAAGCCGGTAACGTGCTCAACAATGCATTGCGCCTCGAAGTCCGCGTTTTCAATGCCTCCGTTTTGAAGGGCTTCGCGGCTGAGGCGCAGAACGTTCTTTAACATCCGCAGTTTACAATGTCGGAGCCGTCCTCGGGGATAACGGACTTGATCGCTTCGATCGCAACTTCGATCATATCGTCGTCGGGCTCCTTGGTGGTGATGCGCTGCGCCCAAAGTCCGGGAGCGGCGATTATCCTCGTGAAGGCGTTGTCGTGCCTGCCGCAGAGCTTAATCAGCTCGTAGCCGATCCCGCAGGTGACGGGGATGAGCGCGATTTTGATGACCGGCCTCCAGAAGCCGAGCGAAGTCGGCACAAAAAGTCCGACCGCAATGCCGAGGATCAGCATAATGACCATAAAGCTGGTGCCGCAGCGCGGATGGAAGCGGATCTGCTTTCTCACGTTTTCGACCGTCAGCTCCTCCTCGTTTTCGTAGCAGAAAATCGTCTTGTGTTCGGCGCCGTGATACTTAAACACGCGCTTCATATCTTTTGTTTGTGAGACAACGACTATGTAGAGCAAAAACAGCGCTATTTTCATTACGCCCTCAAAAACCGACTGCCAGAAGGTGACTGTTTCGCCGCCGTTCTGCAAAGCAGGGAAGGCGAGCTTCAAAAGCTCGAAAAGTCCCCAGGGAAGGAAGAAGAAAAGTCCTACCGCGAGCGCAACTCCGAGTATTGTGGAGAAAACCATAAGGATCTTCATCAGCTTGTCGCCGAATTTGTCGTCGAGCCACTTTTCAAATTTTGAGGGCTCCTCCTCGATCTCGGCGGACTCAATAGCCTTGTCGGCGGAGAGCATAAGCGACTTGTAGCTGAGCCTCATCGAGTCGATAAGACCTGCGATCCCGCGGAAAAACGGAACCTTGAACAGCTTTACCTTTTCGGGGATAGTGGTGATATGGATGTCCTCGCTGTAGATTTCTTCCTTGCCCGTGCGCACGCAGACGGTGCTTTTCTTCGGGCCTCTCATCATAATGCCCTCAATCAGCGCGCTGCCGCCTATTGAGGTGATTTTCTTTGTCTTTTTAGCCATTACTTACCCTTTCAAATACCTTTATAATTTAACGGTTTCCGGCGGCGTGTTCTCGTCGCCCTCCTTGTAAACTGGGAAGGTGAGCGTTACCGTTGTGCCTACGCCCTCGCCGCTCTCGATGTCGAGCTTGCCGTTGTGGAGATTCATTATTTCATCGGCGACCGCGAGTCCTATGCCCGAGCCGCCCACAGACTGGTTAGCCTTGTAGAATTTTTCCTTGACGCGCGGCAGATCCTCGGCGGGGATTCCGCAGCCCGAGTCGGTGACAACGATTTTTATCACGTCGGGATCGTCCTTGGAATAGAGCACCTGCGCCGCCACGACTCCGCCCTTGGGAGTGTATTTCAGCGCGTTGTCGAGAATGTTGAGGAACACCTGCCTGAGGCGGTTTCTGTCGCCGTAAACGGGCGGAAGGATAGCGTCGGAGTCGTCGTAGAGCAGGTGGACGCCGTCCTCGACGGCACGCTCCTTAAGCATATAAACGGTTTCGTCAAACTCGGCGAGAATGTCGATTTTTTCCTTCATCAGCACCATTCTGCCGCTCTGGATCCTTCCGAAGTCGAGCAGCTCCTCAACGATGCCCGTGAGCCTTGTGCTCTCCTTGATAATAACGCCCATTCCGCGGTCAAAGGTGCGGCGGTCGAGCGTTCCGCGCTCGCTGAGCTGCATAGTTTCCGCCCAGCCTTTGATCGCCGTAAGAGGAGTCCGCAGCTCGTGGGAAACGCGCGAGATAAAGTCGTTTTTCATCTGCTCGGTGGTCTGCAGATCCTTTGCCATATCGCTGACAGCGTCGCAGAGGTCGCCGATCTCGTCGTTGTATTTGTGTTCGATTTTCTCCGAGGCGGTAAAATCGCCCTGCGCGATCTGAGCCGCGGCCTCGGAAAGCCTGCGTATCGGTTTAACGATCGAGCGGATGAACGCGAGTCCCGAGAGGATGACCATTGCGATGACGCCGATCCCGACCACTATGATAATGGTGCTGAACAGCATTATCCTGCTGTGCGCAGGCTCCATCGAAACGATGTATCTCACTGCGCCGACGATGTTGTTGTTCTCGTCGCGGATGACGCGTGTTTCGCTCATCGCCCTTTCTCCCGAGAGCAGCTTGCCGTCCCAGAAGGCGCTGCCCGAGTTGTTTTTGCGGGCGCTCTCAAAGTCGGTCATATTCTCCTTTTCGGAGGGAATAAAGCCCGTCGAGGTCAGGATCACGCGCCCCGAGGAGTTGAGGATCATTACGCCCATTTTTTCTTTTTTGTCAAAGTTTTCTATGTAGTCGCGTGCGGCCGAAGTAAATTCGGCAGGGCTGTTTGCCTCAAAGCCCGAGAACACGACGCTCAGCTCGTTTGAAGCCGAGTGCAGATCCTGTTCGATCTGGGAATGGAAAAGGTAGGAGATGGCGGAAATAAGGATGATTACGATCAAAACGATAATAGTGAGAATAACGCTGAGCGTGTTAAGCATCCAGCGCTTTGTGATACCCTTTATCATCCTGTCATCTCCTTTCCAACGATT
>ONIJ01000046.1 GCA_900317875.1 uncultured Eubacteriales bacterium | reverse complement strand
TCGCTCACGCAGCCGTGAAAGATACAGGTTCTTCTTACTATCGTGTTAAATACGAAAAGATTGTTAAACGCAGAGGCAAGAAACGCGCCATTATTGCTATCGCCAGAATGATTTTAACCGCTATCTATCAAATGATGTCAACAGGCGAAATTTGGAATCCTACAGACCTCGTCAAGATTGATATGCCTAATGAGTTAAAGGAAAAGCAAATTCAAAGGCAAATCGACAAAGCCATTAGTTTTCTAAAATCTCAAGGAATTGCAGTTGCTTAACTTACGATTTTTTTATCCCTTTTTCAAGGGCTTTCTTTCAGTGCGCCTTTTTCTATGTTGTATTTACTTCTTTCACACTATACCTCCTGATTGTTTTTTTCTTTGAAGTATTTAGCCATAGCCTCGTCCGCGCGCTTTGCGCTTTTGAGACACGAATACAAAACCAACGCCGCGATAAAAAGTATAATTACAATAACCATACGTATATTATACGCGGCTTTTGAAGGACTAATCCTCTTTCTTGCCCTTCTTGATTTCCTTGAGCAGACCTATCGCCCATTTGCGCTTGATTATCGCAACAATTACAAGCGCGAGAATAATCGAATAACGGATATAGAAGTATGAGTAAGTAAACGTGATAAGCACCATAACGGCGAGGATTATCACAGAACACATCATCATAAACCTCACGTTATAGATAGCCTTTATTCCGAGCTTTTTCTGTCTGATTACCCTCTTATGGAAGAGATAATGTGCGACCGCCAGAATAATATAGCACGCCAGCGTTGTGTAACCCGCCGCGAAATATCCGAAAAGATTGATAAATATGTAGTTGAGAAGTATGTTCGCTGCCGCACCTGTACAAGTTGCAACGGTGACAAACTTGTTCTTCTCGTAATAGAACTCGACGTTGCAGAACAGCGAGTACATAAACATAAAGAACGCCGAAACCGAAACAGGCGGCATTATCCAGATAGCGTCATAGTACTTGCGCTCAGCGAAAACCATTATTATCTCGGGCGAGAACGACATAGCAAACACACAGCCGACGCCGATTAGAATTATCAGCATATTCGACGTTCTGCCGACACTCTTGAAATCGCGCCGTTTAAGCGCTTTGTAGGTGTAGGGAGTAAACGACGAGTTGACCGCATCGTTGATTATCGTCATCATCATTGCTATGGCGTAAGCGACACCGTAAACCGCGGCGCTGTCGCGTCCGACCATTTTGTCTATCATAATACGGTCCGCCTGCTGCAGCAGCATATACGACAGGTAATGCGGAATCAGCGGAATATTAAACCACAGCGCGTACTTCCATATTTCCTTGTCAAAAAACTTTTTACCTCTGGAAGCGTTGTAAATATAAAAGAACAGTCCGACAGCAACCTGAACAAACACATAGGAAAGGACTCTTGCCTCAGCCTTGTAATTGGTTGCGAGCACGGATATCACGCCGAGCGTCGGGCTTCCGAAGGCGACAATCATTGTGGTGATTATCATCTTGCGGTAGCGGTAGGAGAATTTTTCTCTGTTAATCCAGTAGCTGTAGGCGGGAACGCACAAGAACTCGACGAACATCGCGACGACATAGAGCGTCGAAAGCTTAAGCAGACTGTTCCAGAACGGAGCCGCGACTATGTAGACAATAAACAGACAAAAAGTCACCGTCGTGGAAAGTCCCTGAATCGAGGACGTGAACTCGTTGCGGCGTTTCTCGTACTTCAGAAGTCCGTTGTTGTATACTCCGCCGTAGAGGTTGAGCGTCGCGAAGATAACGAGAATTGTGTACCACGACTGATAGACGGTAAACACGCCGTATTGTTCGCGTGTGAGCAGTCGGGTGAAAATCGGCATTGAGAGAAGCGTGATTCCCTTCTGTGTGCCGATACAAATCATTGACCACAGCGAGGCTCTGACCGGAGTAGGCAGATTTTTGTATTTAGTTAAACCTTTTTTCAGTAAATTAGCCATTTCAACGGCAAAGCGCGTCTTTAAGCTCCCCGAAATCTTCGGGAATACAGAATAAGTCGGGACGCGTCCTGCAACACTTCACCTCTAAATCAAGTATCGGAGCGTAGAACGCCTCGGGGGTTTTTGAACATTTATATACAATATACGATTTTACTTCTTTTCCGAGAAGAAAATACGCATTCATAACCGAAGCCGACAACATCGTAACAAAGACCGTGTCGGAGAAATCCTCGTTCATCGCAATCAGCTCCCACGGAATAAACGTGTTCTCGTTGGTGTGATATCCCTTCTTGTGAAATCGATTTACAGGGTTTCTCGGGTGGATCTTAATCATAATGTTTTCTTTGCCGACAACCTCGGCAATCTTTTCGACAATTTCAACGTCGTCTATGTTCATTCCGTCAGCAAAATAGCTTTCCTCAAAGAAGATAAGTTTCTTGCGGTAATTGTCCTTGAGCTCGTCGTAGCCGAAAATACGGTTAAGGCGCGCCTTGTTGTTTTCGTCAAACTCCTTGGAAACCGCCCTGACTTCAAACGAGGGCTTCCAGTCAAGGAGTTCAGGATTAAACAGATAGAGCGCATTAATATTTGAGAAAAAGCCTCTCATTCTGCCCTTTAATCCGCCTTGATTCAGAAATGAACCTGTATAATTTGAGAGAGTGCTGAAACCGTCCTCAAACATATTAATCTCGATATCGGGATTGTTTTTCAAAAGAACGTTTCCGATATGAAGCACCGCTTGTGAGATATTCGCGAAAAGGAACATATCCCATTTTTCCATTATCTGCGGTAAACCCGCTGTGAGAACCTCGGATTTTCGCTCGCCCTGAAGATAGTTGATAATCTTGACGGGCTTTGAAAAGCTAAATCTTCCTTTGATTTTCCATAGAAAGACGTCGGAGAAGCGTTCCTCCGCCTTTGCTTTCTCTACAAGATATTCAGCTTTGCTGATAGTATCCGCGACAGCAAGGTATACTTTGTCGTCGGGATAGTACTGGTCTATAATACGGTTGAGCGCGAGCAGTTGATACGGCGACGCGAACAACGCTAAAATTCTTTTCATACTTTTTTCCGCCTTTATGTGAACTACTTCTTTATCATAATAGAGCTTTTATTCAGGCTGATTCTTCCTCTGAACAATCGCGGCGAATCGCTTCCGGTATCCGTTGCCGGGAATACATTTCCTCTGCCGTCGCGGTCAAATCGGTTGAAGTAGAAAATCAGCGAATAACCAAGCATCCAGTACGGAATACCGCCGTTGCCGATGAGGTGCGAGCCCGCCATCTCGATAAACAGATAGAAGATTACAAAGAGCGAGAACCTACGCCTTGCAATAAGCCCCGTGCAGAGCAGAAAAAACACAAGCCCCACAACGCCTACCTCGAGATAAAGCCTTACAAGGTCGTTGTGCATATTAATCTCAACAAAGTGACCGTACCACGGCACCTTAATCGAGAAGAAGGTGCCGAGGCCTCGGCTCGCTACGCTGTTCTTGATTGCGGTCTGAATCGAATAATATCTGAAATTGGTGAATTTGATAAAGTCAAGTCCCGTGAACTCGTTGAACCACTTGGAGAACTCAGGCGAGAGCATATACTCAGTGAGCAGCGGAAGAATCGTAAAGACGATGGTCAGAACGATGATATATGACTTGCTGATACGCTTGTTTCGGATTCGCATCAGTCCCGCAATCGTGACAAGCACAAGGCAGACAAGGCAGAGACGCTTCCACGCCATAATACAGAAGAACGCCGACACAAGCCTTCCCGCAACGTTATTGTTGAAGGTATAGAACATATACATAAGGAGGTAGAAGTGAGCTATCTCAGACTCGAACGGGGATGTCGAGTTGAGATAAGAAAACGAAAGCAGATTTTCGCCAGAAAGCAGAGTCGAAACCATAAAAATCGAGTAGTAAATACTCGTGATAACGAGGATATAGTTTATTATCTTCTTAAACCGCTGCTTTGAAAAGTCGTTTTTGAAAATTGTATAGGCAAAGAGCAGCGGAATCGCCAAAAAGTAAACCTGCGATATCCAATAGTTTGCGTAGCCGTTGAACGCCATATAGACAAAAGAAATCAGCACCAGCGAAACAATCGCAATAACTACCATCTTTATCTCATAGGTAAAGGTTTTTATGCTGAGCTTTCCCTTTCGCAAATCCGAAACAAAGCCGACAAAAACGGTGAGCATCATAAAGATATGCTTCAGACCCAGAGAGTCAAAGAACTTGCAGAATCCAATGAGGTTACCCAGCGTAAAGAATTGCATACACAAAAAGGTGAGGGAAATATATATTAAAATGTCGAGAAAGGAAATCCTGATTTTCTTTCCTTGCATTCTTCCCTCTCCTTTCCGTTAAATTATTTTTCCAAAATATGAAGCCAAAGCGATGACCTTTCTTTTAATACCGCTAGAACCGTATGTTAAGACTGTTTTTCGTTTTGATTTAAGCTTTTCCCAAGCTTCCGTCCACTTGTCGGGATAGCCCTCCCTGTCCACATCCTTCAGGAAGGTGACATAGCTGTCGAAGCAGCGGCAGTCGGCAATCTTTCTGAGCTCGGGATACATCTCTGTGATGTCCCGTGCCATCTGTTCACCGAAGATTACGGCGTCCTCTCTTGCGGGCGTGTACTCGTTTCGCGATATCGAGCCGCGGCGGAACAGGTAATAATACAGCGCCTCTCCGCCGAAAGCCACCCTGTCGCAGAGGAACATTGTTTTGTAAACAGTTGCGACATCCTCGAATATCCTGCCCTTTGGGAATCTGATATCCCTAAAATGCTCGGTTTTGAAAAGTCTGAAACAGGCGGAATTTGAAAAATACTTTCGGCTCAGCAGCTCGAAAAAAGCCTGTTTCCTGTCCATAACAAATTCCTTGCCGCATTTTGCTGGACTGCCGACGGGCTTTCCGTCAGCGTCGACGCTTTTGTACGAGCAAATTGACATATCCGCGCCGTATTTCTTAATCAAGGAGTAAAGATACTCCACATAGTTTTTTTCTATATAATCGTCGCCGTCCACGAAGGTAACGTAACTACCCGAAACGATGTCAAGCGCCGCGTTTCGCGCGTCTGAGAGTCCTCCGTTTTCCTTGTGAATTACCCTGACTCGGCTGTCACGTTCGGCGTAGCTGTCGCAGATTCTCGGGCACGAGTCAGTCGAGCCGTCGTCGACAAGGATTACCTCGAGCTCTGTGTAGGTTTGACCGAGGATACTGTCAACGCATTTTTTTATGTACTTTTCGGTGTTGTACACAGGTACAATGACAGTAACTAAATCGGTCATTTATATCTCCTTGTAAATCATTCCCTTATTCTTTCGGGAGGATTTGGGAATTTTTACATTATCTTTATAATATCCCGCGCCGATTACAACCGCAATCCGCTCGCTTTTTTTGAGACCGAGCGCCGAGCGGACAAGCTTGTCATCGCCGCGTTTGTTCGACCACTGCAGGAAGCAGGAGCCGATACCTTTTTTATGAAGTCCGTTTACGAAATTCATAGCGGTCAGACCCGCATTGAGGTAGCCCTGGTTGCGCTCGCCCGAATAATCAAAGGCGGAGATATCAAAGGTTATCAGAAAGAACGTGACCGCATCGGTGTTGAAGCCGCTGATCCCCAGAACTCTGTCAATAAGGAGCTCCTTTGCTTCGGCGGATTTTACGCGGTACACGCGGCACATCTGGCGGTTGCACGCCGTCGGAGCCGAGCTGAAATATCTCAGCGCAAAATCTACATCCTCGTTTCTCAGCTCGCGTTCCTCAAAATCGCGCACCGAACGTCTGCCGAGCAGCTTGTCGTTCGTCTCGAACAGCTCGCTTCCTGCACCGCCGTTATCCTCAAGCTTATCGATGTAATCAGCCAAGTCCTCGGGGAGCACAAAACCTTTTTTAATGTGAAAAGCCTTCCATGATTTGAGCGACGAAGCGGCGAGCGCGTACTCGAACTCATCTTTCTTCTCGGGATTGTCTCTGAGTATTCCGACAATCTGTCTGACCTTTTCCTCGCCGAAGGGTCGGGGGTCGTTGCTACACAAGCCCTTTTCAATATTGTGCACAAGGAGCATAAGCCTGTAGCGGCTATCTCCCCTTTTCTCCGCCTTTTCGAGGTAGTATCTGTTGAAATCTCTCGCGTCGCCAAAGAATTCTTTGTAGTTTTTTATTCCCTTAATGCGCCTGCGAAGAAAGCTGTTTTTCTTGAGCTTTGAGCGCAATCCGTTGTTACCCATTAAGCATTTCCTTTAAAAGTTTCAGAGATTTTTCTCTCTCGGTTTTTATAATTTCGTTAGCGTATGCGAAGTCGATTCTTCTGTCCGCAAGCGCCAAATCGTTGTTGTCCCTAAGTATTCTGTCTGAGAGCCCCGTCATACTCAGTACGCTGCGGTTTCTCTCCTGAGTTTTGTTGTTCGGTAGAACCTCGACAAATACGGTGTTGAAGATAATTGCGAACGCCGTGCCGTGGAACGAGTCCGTAACAAGCAGCTCTGCGTTTTTAATATATGACAGGAACTCGCCGATATTCGGGTGCTTCAGACTGCCCGCGCGGTTTTTCTGGTGATAATAAGGCGAGACGCGAATAAGCTTCAAGCCCTTTTTTTGAGCGAGCTTTGCAGCGTAATCGTTGAGCCGTGTGTCGTTGTGGATCTGATAAACAAGCACATATTTCTGCTTGGGGGTTTCCTCGATATAATCGCTCCATTCCTCTCGGTCGAGCAGGAAAACAGGGTCAAGAACCTTTTCGGCGTTTATGCCCATTTTGCCGAGGATTTTCACGGCGCTGTCCTCACGCACGGTTACCCTTTTGAAGCCTTTGAGCTCCCTCTGCAGAGCAGCTTTGCAGCTCTCGTCAATCTGTCCCTTGCCTATGCTCGACGCGTAGGAGAGCTTTTTGCCCTTCGCGAAATTGAGCAGATAGGACAGGTCAAGACTTCCGTCGGAGACAGGACCCCAAACCTGGTCGCTGCCCGCAATATAGAAATCAGCCTTGGGAGGAGCGTTTCTGAGCTCCTCGTTTGAGGAATAACGTCGGGAAAGGTTGAGCACGCTGCCGCGCATTTTCTGAAACCTTTTGCCGACAATCACACTTTCAGGCTGACGAAGCGAAAGGTAAACCGCCTTTTTGAGCGCGTTGTTGTTCCACTTCGGCTTATTTTTTACGAGAGTTTTTTCGACGTTT
The DNA here is from genome assembly GCA_900317875.1 of uncultured Eubacteriales bacterium. Taxonomy (GTDB): domain Bacteria; phylum Bacillota; class Clostridia; order Oscillospirales; family Acutalibacteraceae; genus Ruminococcoides. The sequence continues at coordinate 214 of ONIJ01000046.1, read as the reverse complement.
CTGTAGCTTTCGTCGGTACGCACATAGTCGATAATCTCACACTCGACGCCGAGCTTTTCTATTGCTTTTTGAGTTGCCAGCGCTTGAAGAAGCGAGCCGTAGTTCGAAACGGCGTGGCGTGTGATTACCGCTGCTTTCATTTTCTAACCATCCTGTAAACCTCGCTGAGCTTTTTGTAGTGGATTTCGGGGGTGTATTCCTCCGAAAACAGCCT
>ONIJ01000226.1 GCA_900317875.1 uncultured Eubacteriales bacterium | reverse complement strand
TGACAAGGGGCTTAAGCCCCTGAATAATATTTTTTGCTCTATTTTGCACCGCGATTTAGAGTTTACACAGAATTTGGGACAGACCCTTTCTTTTTACGTTTTATGATAAGTATGAGCCATTAGGATGTGTATATTTCACAAACGATAATGATATGATAGTTTATCGCAAGCCTGCCAATTACTGCGCGCAGTGTAATGATGGGCCTTTGACAGACGAAGAAATGGAACAATTTCACATTCTATATGATATGGATGAAGTATACTTTTGTTCTCAGGATTGTTTAGATGATTTCAAGGAAGATCAAGGATTAGATTAATCTCAACTGTATATACATAAAACAGTATCCCCACCGCATATCTAATCAGATACAGCGGTGGGGATGATTTTGTTTATCCTTATATGATCCATGCCGGGATATACCAGTTCTTTCTGTCGATCGGGATCAGATCGGATGACATACAGACCACAGCTCCCGTGCCGATCGTTGTTTTCAGGTGCGCCGTGCCGGATTCATCCGGTTCTTTCTCGATCGGCTTCAGCACCGAAAAGTTCTTTGTAGCGTTTGCAGGAGCGGTACCCTTTTTGATTTCGATCGGATAAACCGCGCCGTCCTGATAGATGATCAGGTCGATCTCCTTCTTGTTGCTGTCGCGGTAGAAATACAGCGGCGGACGCTTGCCGGCGTTCAGGTAGCTTTTCCATATCTCGGACACGACCCATGTCTCGAAGAACTCGCCGCTCATCGCACTGTTCTCCAACACCGCGGCGCTGCCCCATCCCATCAGGTGTGCGCAAAGTCCGGTATCTAAAAAATACATCCGCGGCGCTTTGATGACGCGTTTCAGCGCGTTGTTGGAGTAGGGCTCGATCAGTCCGACGATTCCGCAGGACACGAGGATCGACAGCCACTTTTTCGCTGTCGGAGCCGAAACGCCCGCCTCTTGCGCTAATGCTTCATAATTGACATTGGTCGCCGTGCGCGCCGCTACGATGCGGATAAAATTCAGATAGGCGGTCTCGTCCGCAACCTGCTCCGGATCACGGATATCGCGGCTGAGGTAGGTGTCGAGATAGGATTCAAAATACAGCTCCCGATTGATATCTTCGATCTCATACAGCCTCGGCATGGAGCCCTTGAAGATGCGATCAAAAACCTCTGTCACCGACTTCGGTTTTGCGTCGGCAAGCCGCTGTGTTAGCTTCGGGATATCCACTGTGAACGGCTCGGGATGCCGTCCGTCGATCTCTGCGGATGAAAGCCCCAGCATCGGCACGATACCGGCGCGTCCGGCAAGGGACTCGGTGACGTTCTTCATCATGCGGAACATCTGTGAGCCGGTCAGCCAGAAGTCGCCGGGCTGCTTGCGCTGATCCGCGATGATCTTGATATAGGGGAACAGCTGCGGCGCGTACTGCACCTCGTCGATCAGCACCGGCGGAGCGTAACGCTGTAAAAACAGCTCCGGGTCGGTCTGCGCCAGCGCGCGGATGGTGGGGTTGTCCAATGATACACGCTTGCGCTCGGGCTCCGCCATGCGCTCCAACAGGGTGGACTTGCCGACCTGCCGCGGCCCGGTCAGAAGAAGCACCGGGAATGTGTCGCTGATATTCCGCACGGTCTTCTCTATCGTTCTCTCATAATACATATGGAACACCTCGATTTATGCAAATCTAAACTACTACTTTAGATTTTACTAAATAATGATTGGGTTGTCAATATAGTTTTTGCCTTTTGTTGCGGAGAAAATCATCCAAAAGAAAGATCGGAATAACAGCGATGCCCGAGGTGCTGTGGTTTTGCGGCACCTCGGGCGTTCTTGTTGATTTCTGCTTGACTTGAAATATATATATATATATATAATTGTATCAGGAGTTTTTGATAGCAAAGCTATGCAAACAGTACTGCGGTGCCGTTGCTGTCAGTTGGTACAGAAGCCCTTACACCCTTCGGGCATTTGAAATGCTTTACAAAGCAGGTGTGACAACAAACGTACACTGCGCTTTTTGGATATGGCACTCAGCCGATTGCAGCCCGTCGCAACGGATTTGACGACGCTGTGCACGGACGGGCAGTATCTCGCTTATGACCCGTGTTCGCCTATGTGGATGAGCTGATAAAAAAGAAGGAATTCCGCAACCTCAAAGGGCTGATCTACTTCACCGACGGCTTCGGCAATTTTCCCGCCAAAAAGCCCGACTACGAGACTGTTATGCTGAGATACGCGGTACGGATGCTGACACTATTCGCGACTGTTTCCTCTCCGATGTAGGTCTGGACGAACAGGGGGGCAAGGCTTATGACCTCGGTAATCAGACTGTCACGGCAAGACTGCAGAAGGATCTGAGCTTTATTGTTGAACTGCCGAATGGCAAAACAGCGAAATCATTGCCGAAGAAGGGCGCGGATGCTGAAAAGTATGATGCGGCTAACAAAGACTTCTCCGAAATGAAAAAGAGCGTGAAGGAAATTCTGAAGAACCGTTTTTCAGTGCTGTTTGCAGACTTCCTCTCCGGTAAAGAGCGTCCGTCCGCCGACTGGCAGGAATCTTATCTACATAACCCGCTGCTGCGTGAAGCAGCAAGTCTGGTGGTGTGGTCGCAGGGCAAAAAGACTTTCACCTTGACTGCAAGTGGCGTTGTTGACAGCACGGAACAGCCTTATACCATTACCGACAAGCCCATTACAGTTGCTCATCCCATGGAGATGACAGCGGATGACGTAACCGCATGGCAGAAGTATTTCACCAATCACGGTCTGAAACAGCCCTTTGCGCAGGTATGGGAGCCCGTTCGTAAGGCGGAAGAAATCGCAAAAGACCGCTATGCCGGCTGCATGATCCCGTATTATCGCTTCCTGAATCAGGAGAAGCACGGTATCACGGTTGAAGATCACGATTTCCACAACGACATCAACATCTTTCTGGAGGGATGTAGAGCCAATGTGGAGCGCATCGACTGGCGGCGTCACGAGATCAACGTTGAGGATCGCTTTGAGGTCAAGGAGTTTGGCTTTAATAAGTACACCCGTCAGGTCAACCATATCGTTGCCTACCTCGACCGCGTGACCGTATGGGACCGCGTGCGTAAGGATGACGTTTCCGTCATAGATACTCTGATATTATCTTTCGGAATCAATAGCTCGGGTTTTTGGTTTTCCGTTACAAATTCATTATATTTCTCAACGAAATCATAATAAGAAATGGCGTCCTTGCAAAGTATCGGAAACAGAGCTTCCTCAACAAGATTTCTTTTTGCTTCTACATATTCATTGCCAATCCTTATTTTTTTACTGAAAATATACTTTTCGATTTTTCTTTTCAGTGAATCGGGGATCAGCGGATCGTCCAACATCCTTTCGTCCACAGGCTGTTTTGTATTTGTTTCCTTATATCTGTTTTCCAGATAATAGACGGTGATGTCTGAAAAGCCGAGGTACCTTTTCATCAGCTCACGGTTCAGTTCATAAGCGGTATAGATGTACTCGTATTTATCTTCATCCATCTGCGCGTACTTGGCAGATAATTGTTTAAGGAAGTTGCTTTCAATCTGCCGTACCCGTTCTCTTGTCAGTCCTCCGAGCGCCTGTGCAATTTCTTCAAGCGTCTGACCGTTTATGCGGCAGGCGATAACCTGCGCGGTTCTTTCGTTGTCGATACCTTCCAGCGCGTCGGCAAACGAAGGTCTGACAAGAAAGTAATTGCCGTCAAAACGAATGTCGCCTTTATTCGTCATTTTATCCAGGCGTCCGGTCAGAAGATCATCCGGCACAGAATCGGGCAGCGCCTTTTTGATTTCATTTAACCCAATACCTTCAATTCGGTGCAGTTCAAGTATATTGACCACACTTTTTTCAAACGCTTTGATATTATACGATATATAACCATTTTATTCAAGCAGATACGGAAAACTAACTGTCAAAACAACGTATTCCGCTATAGGTGCTGTGGTTTTGCGGCATCTCGGGCTTTTTTGTATTAATGATTTCGCTGAATATTTTTGCGTATTGCTGCAATAATATTCAATAACCTGTTGACAGCTTCTCAAAACGGGATTATAATATAACTATTAAACAAAACTGCGTCAATACGCAAAAATGTTCAATAGGAGAATTTGTATGGAATTCAAACGTGAAATATGGCTGAATAAGCTGATTCAAAAGAAACACAACGGATTGGTCAAGGTGATTACCGGAATCCGCCGCTGCGGCAAGTCGTATCTGCTGTTTAATCTTTTCAAGGCGCATCTGCTGGCGGACGGCGTTGTGCAGGATCACATTATCGAAATGAGCTTTGATTCCTTTGAAGCCAAGAAATACCGTGACCCCGAGGTGCTGTATCCGTATATCAAAAGCCTGATAACAGATGACAAAATGTACTATATCCTCTTTGACGAGGTTCAGCTTCTCGGCGAGTTTGAGTCGGTTCTCAACGGCTTTCTTCGCATAAAAAACGTGGACGTTTATGTAACGGGCAGCAACGCTAAATTTCTTTCCAAAGACATCATCACGGAGTTCCGCGGACGCGGTGACGAGCTGCATATCGCTCCCCTGCGCTTCTGTGAGTTTATGGAGTATTATCAAGGCAACCGCTATGACGGATGGAATGAATATGTGCTTTACGGCGGTTTGCCGCAGGTCGTCTTGCTTCCGACAGCGGAACAGAAGATCGAGCTGTTGAAATCGCTAATGGAAGAAACCTATATCAGCGATATTGTCGGACGGCATAAGATTCGCAACCGCGCGGAAATGGAGGAGTTGATAAATATTCTTTCCTCCGCAATCGGCTCGCTGACAAATCCGCGCAAGTTGTCCGCCACCTTCAAGAGCGTCAAACAAGTGACGATCAGTCCCAATACCATCCGCAGCTATCTGGAGTATTTGTGCGACGCATTTTTGATCAGCGCGGCGCACCGCTACGATATTCGCGGCAAAAAGTATATTGACACTCCGCTGAAATACTACTTTACCGATATCGGTCTCAGAAACGCGCGTATCAACTTCCGCCAACTT
>ONIJ01000109.1 GCA_900317875.1 uncultured Eubacteriales bacterium | reverse complement strand
TTGTATGCGCCGTTTTCCAGATCTCCGGCGCCGCTGTCGAGAGATTCCGCGCCGTATTCAAGTGAAGCCGCGCCTTCGTCGAGCTGAGCGGCTCCGCTGTCGAGCTGCTGCGCGCCGCTTTCAAGCGAGTCGGTTCCGTTTTTGAGCTTTTCGGCTCCGCCGTAGAGCTTTTCAACGCCGTCGATAAGCTCGCCCGACTTTTCAAGCAGGGTATTGAGTCCGCTGTAGAGCTTTGACGAACCGTCGGCGAGCTGCTTTACTCCGTCGGTCATCTTGTCGAGCTTTTCCTTTAAATCCTTAACGGTATTGTCAAGCTTTGAGGTATCAATATTATTGAAGATTTCATTTGTCGCTACGGTGAGCGTTGTCGCTAGCTCAAAATCCTCGACCTCAGCGGTGACCTCAACGGTCGTCGGCAGCTTAAGGTCCTTCTCCTTGATTCCGAGAGTTTCCTGGAAGCCAGGGAGAGCAAAGCCCGCTACATAGGTGCGGCTTCCGTCGTTGATGACCTTGCCGTTCGAAACGCTTACGTTTTTGAACTTTTCGTTGTCGAGCATCATACCCGTCATCATTACGAAGGGAACATAGATCTTTTCCTTCTTGTCTCCGATTTTTACCTCCTCAAACTGACGGTTTGTATAGCTGAAGGTAATTTTCAGCTTTCCGCTTTTTCCCGCAAGTTCGTCGGGAGCGCAAGCCTTTCCGTCGAGCTCATACTTGATTGTAACGCCTACGGGAAGCTGCTCGTTTGAGGTGCCCTTGTAATAGATGTCCTCGCCATCAGCGCTCCACTCTACCATCTTCTTTTCGTTGATGGTGAACTCCTGGTCGCCCTGAGTAGTTTCGATGTCGCTGAGATTCGACTTGTCGGTGACCTTGTCAGCCTTTTCGGGGTTCTTGATCCAATCGCTGACAATCACCTTTTTGGGCGCGCCCTCGGCGTCCGCGATCACATACACAGTTTCCTCCTTTGAGAACTTCTTGCTGTCGTTAGCCTCGGGAGCGGTTTTCTCGGCTGCCGAAGCGGCCGCGGGTTTGCCGGAATTATTCTCAACGCCCGCCGAATACGCGGTAACGCCAATGGCGCTGCACATAATGGTGAGGCTCATTGTCGCGGACAGCACCTTGGGGAGATGTTTTTTTATGTGGTTAAGCTTACGCATTTGTAGTTACCTCCGTTTTATTAGCGTTTTTCTTTGGTCTGAAACCGATTGTTGTCACTCCGATAAACTTGTCAAACAGCATAAACAGAGCGGGAAGAATAAGAATTACGCAGAACATACTGATGATTGCGCCCCTTGCCATAAGCGCGCAGAGCGAACCGATCATATCCACGTCGGAATAGATCGCAACGCCGACGGTAGCCGCGAACAGCCCCATTGCGCTGACGACGACCGAAGGAATTGAGGTCGCGAGCGCGGTTTTGACCGCCTCGTGTTTTTCGACGCCGAGCGACCTCTCCTTTTTGTATCTTGTGGTCATCAATATCGCATAGTCGACCGTAGCGCCGAGCTGGATCGTACTTATGCAGATCGGCGCGATAAACGGCAGCGATTCGCCGAGATAGTGCGGAAGTCCGAGGTTTATGAAAATTGCGAGCTCGATGACCGATACAAGAATGATCGGCAGCGAAATGCTCTTTTCGACCAGGGCTATTATTATGAATATCGCGATTATCGATATAAGGTTAACCGTTGCAAAGTCGATGGATGTGATGTCGATCATATCGTTTACGCACGCCGACTCGCCTATGAGCAGGCCGTTTTTGTCGTAGGACTTGATTATTTCGTTGATGTCCTCGATCTGTTTTTTCATCTCGGGAGTCGCGGTTTTGTATTCCGAGCTGATGAGCATAAGCTCCCAGCGGTCGCTCTTGAGGATTTTGCTGACGGACTCGGGGATCATCTCGTCGGGAATTGAGGAGCCCACGAGGCTTTCGAGTCCGATCGCGAACTTGACGCCGTCGACCTTTCCGAACTCCTTCTGCATTTGCCGAACGTCCTTTGAGGCGATGCTCGAATCGACGAGCACCATATGGGTAGAGCCCATATCAAACTCCTCCTCGAGCTTGCTGTTGGCGATCACGTTCGGCATATCCCGCGGCAGACTGCGCGAGATGTCGTAGTAGACCTCTTTATTGGTCTGGTTGTAGCCGTAGAACGCGGGAACCGCAAGTCCTGCGAAAAGGATCAGGAAAACGGGGAAAATCTTTACGAGTCCGCCCGCAAGTTTTTTTGTGGAAGGAATAAGCGAACGGTGCATTGTTTTGTCGAGCACCTTGTCGAGCACCAGAATCATCGCGGGCAGGACGGTTACACAGCTTATGACGCCGAGCACAACGCCCTTTGCCATTACGATACCGAGGTCGCGGCCGAGCGTGAAGGTCATAAAGCAGAGCGCGATAAAGCCGGCGACCGTTGTTATTGAGCTGCCGATGACCGATGTGAAGGTTTCCTTGATGGCGTATGCCATCGCCTCCTTATGATCGGGATATTTACGCTTGTGCTCGCCGTAGCTGTGCCACAGGAATATCGAGTAGTCCATCGTGACGGCAAGCTGAAGCACCGCCGACAGCGCCTTGGTGATGTATGATATTTCTCCCATAAAGAAGTTTGTGCCCATATTCAGCAGGATCGCCACTCCGATGCTCGAGAGGAACACAAACGGGATGATCCAGTTGTCGAGGAAAAGCATCATTGCAACCGTCGCGAGCACTACCGCTATCGCAACGTAAACGGCTTCCTCCTTTTCGCAAAGTTCGCGCAGGTCGGTAACCATTGCCGAAATTCCCGAAACGAGGCACTGTTTGCCGGCGATACCGCGGATTTGACTGATTGCCTCCATTGTTTCGTCGGATGAGCTCGAGGTGTCAAAGAACACCGCTACCAGCGTGTCGTCGCCCGAGTTGAACGCCTTGTACAAATCGTCCGGCAAAAGCTCCTTGGGAATCGAGCCGTCGGAGATGTCGCTGTACGCAAGAACGCTTGCAACATGATCGACTTTCTTTATCTCCTTAGTAACATTGCTGATGCTCTTGTCGTCCATATCCTCAAAAATCAAAAACGAGAACGCGCCCTTGTCGAAGTCCTCCAGCATATATTTCTGGCCCTTGACAGTGTCGAGGTCCTCGGGAAGATAGTTGAGCATATCGTAATTTACACGGGTATAGATCATTCCGAACACGGCAGGTATGAGCAGCGCAACCGCGAGAATCAGAATGAGAATGCGGCATTTCACTACCGCTTTTCCAAGCTTCATTATTTCTTCTCCCTTCGCAGCATTAATGAAATAATTTCTTTATTCTTTTTCATTATAATTGTCAGGCAAAAAAAATAAACGTGCATTTTTATTTCAATGCACGTTTTTTAGACATTTTTTCAAATTTGCCTAAATTGCTTATCGGTCAAGCTAAAGTGAAAACTGTCGTAAATATCATTATATTGTCGCCTGCCTCGGCATAGATTTCGCCGTCCATTTTACGCATAAGCTGACGGCAGATATAAAGTCCCAGGCCGCTTCCGCTGTTTGAGCCGGTGTTTGAGCCGCGCCAGAAGCTCTCAAAGATGTGAGGCAGCTCGTTTTCGGAAAGCGCTTCGCCGCTGTTTTCAATGTGAATGAGCAGGCAGTTCTCCTCGCGCTCAAACGAAATCGCTATCCGTCTGCCGTCGCCGTATTTTACGGCGTTTTCTATCACGTTCTGAAGCACCTCGACGGCGCGTTCCGAGTCGCCGCAGAGCAGGCAGTTCGAATAGCTGTCGAGCTTGAACTCTGTTTTGAGCAGGCTGAGCTTGTCGGAGTAAAAGCTGTTGATTTCGTTCATCAGTTCGGAAAGATAAAACTCGCCCTTGTTTACTTCAAGATTGAGAAAATCATCGCTCGCCGTCCTTGAGATTTTATCGACGTAGCCCCGGATCTCCTCGCTCTTGGCGGTAATGCTGCGCGCGGTTTCGAGCTTCTTTTCCTCGGTTTTGTACAGTCCCCTCTCGAGCGCCTTGGCATAGAGCTCGATCGCGCCGAGCGGTGTTTTTATGTCGTGTGAGAGCGAGAGCACAAGCGTTTTGTTCTGCTTTTGAAGCTCGAGCTCAGACGCACGCTGACTTTCAAGCTTCTCCCTGAGCAAGTCGAGCCCCCAGAGAAATTTTCCGAAATATTTGCCGCTGTGCTCTTTCAGCGGCGAAGTGAGGTTGCCCTTTGCGAGCTCCGCGGGATATTCGCTGATTTGCCCGAACGGACGGATTATTTTGAAGTAAATCACGGTCATAGAGCCGAGCAGAGCTATTGCGGCAGCCGCAAAGCAGATGTTGAACAGCAGAACGGAATTGCCGCTGTCGGGACTGTAGCTGTAGTCAAAGCGGTAAAGCGTGCCGTCGATCTCCTTTACGAGATAATCGCTGCCGCCGCTTTCAAAGCCGCTGTCGAGCCGCTCCACCTTTGTGATCGTCGGGTAATCGGAAAGATCATAGGACTCGCCGTTCCCGATTTTTTTCGCGATCCTCTGTGCCTCAACGCGATAAGGGCGACCTGAGTCGCCCTGTTTTTGACTGTTAAGAATGAGATTCGACCCGATGAGAACCGCCGCAAGCACTGCGGCAACGGCAATCATCAGCTTGATGTAGCCCTTCATATTTTACCTTTCGTAGCGGTAGCCCACTCCCCAGACAGTCAGGATGTGAACGGGCTTTTTGGGATCGTCTTCGAGCTTCTGCCTGAGCCATTTGATGTGAACCGTGAGTGTCTGCGGCTCGGAAAAGCTGTCGAAGCCCCAAATTTTGTTGAAAAGGAAGTCCTTGCTCAGCGTTTTTCCGCTGTTTTCCGCAAGCAGTGCGAGCAGCTCAAATTCCTTTTGCGTGAGGTTGAGCTCCTTGTCGCCGGCAAACACCTTTCGCTTGCTTCTGTCGATCTTCAGGAAGCCGTCGGAGATAACGTCCGAATTGTAACGCCGCGCGAAAATCCCCTTGACTTTCGCAAGCAGGATGTCGATGTCGTAGGGCTTTTCGATGTAGTCGTCCGCGCCGAGGATGAGCCCGTTGAGCTTGTCGTCCTTTTCGGTCTTTGCGCTGACGATGATTATAGGAGCGTTGGAGATCTCGCGTATTTTGCGGCAAACGCCGAAGCCGTCGAGATCAGGGAGCATTACGTCGAGAATAATAAGCCGCGCGCCGCTGCTTTCAAAGGCTGAAAGCGCAGCTGCGCCGTCGGCGCAGTGATCGACGGAATAACCCTCAGCTTCAAGAAAGTCGCAGAGCAGACCTGCCATTTCAATATTATCCTCAACAACAAGAATGTCTGTCATAACAATCATTT
>ONIJ01000118.1 GCA_900317875.1 uncultured Eubacteriales bacterium | reverse complement strand
CTCGGATTTTTTGCAAAATTAAAAAAGCCGGTTTTCGGCTTAACAACTGGGGTTTCGGATTTTATACACAGAAAACTCGACAAGAAAGTCGTAAGAAGCCATATCTCTCCGAAATGATAATCTTACATCAGCTGCAAAAAACATGACGGCACGGAGGTCGAGCTTACAAAGGTCGATGATACCCATTACACCTTTGCGATGCCCGATGAACACGTATTCGTAAACGCGGGTTTTGACTTCTGTGACGGCGTCGGCGCAAGGCTTGTCGGCCACACGCTGAGCCTCAACGGCAGCATCGGCGTGAACTTCTATATGGATCTGGACGAATCTGTCGCTGACAGCGACACCGCCTATATGTACTTCACGATCCCCGGCAACACCGTTACCTATCAGACGGTTTATGTCAACGAACAGTCCGACGCTTCACTGCCTTATGCTGAGAAAAAGACCGTCGGCGACAAGACATATTATGTGTTCCCGTGCAGCGTAGCCGCGAAGGAAATATATTCCGATATTACGGCACAAATCATCGACGGAGAAGATCACGGCGACAGTTACACCTATTCCGTCAAGGAATACGCGGATTATCTGCTCGAAAATGCCAACGATAAAGGAACAGACGAGCAAAAAGCATACTATGCTGCGAAGCCGCTGGTTGAGAAAATGCTCCAATACGGCGAATACGCAAGGGCGTACTTTGATGATGAAACTCTTAATAGTATCACGGACGTTGAGATTCCCTCGGATTTTGAAGGCTATTCAGCCAGCCTGCCGGATAACGATACCTTTGCGGGCGCGACGCTCTCGCTGAAATCCGAGACCACGCTCTCGCTTTACATTAAAAAAGACAGTACCATTTCCTATGCCTTCTGCGAGGATGAAAACATAAATGCGAGGACCGTTGAAACCGCAGCGTCCGGCGGCTATCAGATCATCCGAATCAGAAATATCGCGGCAAATGAATTGCAGTACCAATACACAGTACACTTCAGGATTGGCAACGATCCCAACACATATTACGTCAAATACAAACCGATGGCCTACTGCTACAAGGTTGTAAACGACGGCAAATCGGATGGTAAACTGATTAACTTGGCAAAGGCGCTGTATCAGTATTCTCAGGCGGCAAATCTGTATTTCGGTCGGGAGGGTTAACTGATGAAAAAAGAAATGTATGAACACACCGAACTGGAAATCATCAAATTTCATACCGGGGACGTCATTGCGACAAGCGGTCCTGTATACGAAGAAGACGAATTGCCGATAAAGTAGTTTGCAGCGTTACAATATGAAAATATTTGTCAGCATTATGCTGACGGCGATTGTGTGTATCTCGACGGCGGCGGTTTCCGTCGCCGCCGGGAGCCGAGACAAACGCGGTGATGGTTATGTGACTATAAGTGATAAGCTCGATTTTTTCAAGGTCAATATCTTCACTTATTTAATCATTCTTAACTCGAGTAACTTTCGGGGGTTCAAGTCCCTGGGGTAGTTTTTCGGAAAAACATCTTTTTTGTACGTATAAGACAACGAACAGGAGATACCCGAATGGGTATCTCCTGTTCGCTTTTACCCGCCGTGCCATCAGGGGCTCGAAGGCGGGTGCGAGCCGCACAGGCAAAGACAAATCACCCGCCGCAGCCGAGAACTGCGGCGGGTGAATATGCTTGCAAGTAATGTACAATCACGAAAATAACAAGTATTCTCAAAAACGGCCTGCGCTAAATAATCAGGATATGGTCTCCGTTTTGCACCTTGTAATCGTCAAGGGAGCACTCCTGAATCAAAAGCTGGTTTGTTTCCTTGTGGCACAAAAGCTCATTGCCCGACGAAACATAATTATCTCCCGAGAGCTCCTGCACCGCGCTCGAAAGCAGCGGAGTGAGGTCAGCTATTTTCATAAAGCCCGGAACCAATACGTCATAGCTTGCTCCGATTGCGGGAATTATCAGGTTGATGATGGTTTTCAAAAGTCTTACCTCCCGAAAAAATGTGCTGCGCCTTTGTTTTAGACATCAGCGGATGCTGTTCAGCAATCCGTCGATGGCGTCGTCCAGGTCGTTTGAGACCGCTCTCTTTGTCCATTTGAATTTCTCTATGGAGTTTTCGAGGAGTCGGGTGCGGTTCTGAATGTATTCCTTTTCCTTGCTTAAAGCGGAGAAGTGCTTCGACAATAACGCAAAGCTCCTTCCTCCCGTCAGGCTGTCCCGAAGCTGCATCTGCTTAAGCAGCTCCAGAAGATATTCCGTTTCTCTGTATTCTTCGCGAAGAAGGTCGAGCTGGATTTTTACCTGAGATAAATCTACGGAATTCATCCGTTAAACGCCCAGACTTCCGAGAATGCTTATGGCGTCGCCCAAAAGTCCGCTTACCGCAGAATCGGCTCCGCCGAGCTTTTCAACAGACTTCTGATAGAAAATCAACATATCATTGGTGCGAGCCATTGAGTTGTCGACCTGACGGATCTGAATATTGAGCGCCTCGCCCGCTTTTCTTGCGTTGGGATCGTCCCAGAAGTTGTACATCTGCTCTCTGAGCCCTACCATTTTCTCGCGATGATCCTTTAACTCGTTAAGATAACCCTGTAATTCGGTGATTTTTGCATCATACTGGGCTTTTGTATATTTTAAAATAACAGGCATAATTTTTTCTCCTTCTCAAAAATAAATCGATGATCAGCTTCCGACCTTGTTTCTTACTTCGTTTACATCGCCGACAACCTCGTTGGTGCTGTTTGCCATCTTTTCGATCGCCTGCTTCAGGTTGTCAATCAGCCCCGAGAAGCCCGAGCACATTTTATCCCAGAAGTTTCTCATTGTTACGCAGGTTTGCTCAATACCCTTCATGATGTCGTCTTCCTCTGCAGGGGTAGTGGTTGATGCAGTTGACACCTTTGTCAGCAAATCCTTTACAATGCGGATTTCGTTTTCAACGTCGGCAACCCAGTTTCTCGCTCTGGCTTCATCGATGTTAAGATCATAACTCATAACTGTTTCTCCTTTTAATTAAGATAATAACTTTCTTTTTGCATATTCTGCAATATTTCCAATTCCGATTGGAGCACCTTTCGGTATTCTTCGCAGATTTCGCCCGAAAACGCCTTTTCAATTTGATATTTGTCCTTTTCCAAAAGTGAAATCAGCTTGTTCAGACGATAACGGTATTCTGTATCGGCTATACCTTACCACTCCCTTTCATTGTTTCAGAATCAGAAAATATCCCGGTCATCCTCATCAACTTCGACCGCGCGGATCTCTCCGCAGGGAACAAGAAGCGGATAGAATCCTCGTTTGTAATTCATAATGCCGAGATTATATGGCAGCTCAGCGGAAAGCTCGGATTTGTTGAGAATTTCTGATTCGCAAATCCTTTGCTTGTCGAAATTACCTCCCAGCAACAAAACGTTGCTGTCCGGGTTGAAGGTAGACAACAACATACTGCTGTCCGCCGACGCTTCATCCAATGGTTCAAAAAATGCGATCACATATATATTTCTCCTCTTTGCGATAGAGAAGATTTTATCATACACAAGTGAGCCTACCAAGCTGACGTTGCTGCAAAAATCGGTGAAATCCTCAATCAGCAGCATAACAGGCTCGGTGTTTGCCATAAGGTACTTGCAGTATGAATTGTATGAATCCGGGTTTTCGGAATCGAGCGAGTGCGCCGCGCAGTATTCTTCGATGACCGCTTTTCGCTCGTTCATAATGTCAACCAGCTCACGCCAGAAGCTGTCCAGAACATTTTCCGCCGGCTCGATCACCCGCATATTTTTCTCCTTGAGCTCCTCGCTTGACAGGAAGAAAAGGCTGTCCTCGTTTTTCCTTATTATCAGCTTTTGCATCTTTTCCTGATCTGCGGCGAAAAGGAAATTTTCGATAATGGGCTTTTTGCCGGCCGGATTTCCCAAATATACGCTCAAAGCGGAAAGCTGCTTGAAAGGAATTGCAACGGGCTTTGCGTCCTTTTTGGAATAGCCCAGCGGGATTCTGCCGCGCTTGAACTGGCTGTAGAACTGCTCATAGGTAGCATTTTCGGAGATCACGGGCATTTTGTCGGCATAGACGCCGTTAAATTCCTTTGACTTTATCTCCTCGATCTTTTGCTTCATTGCGGCAATGCGCTCCTTGTCCGAAAGCTCGGAAAGACACATACAGGTCTGGATCTCAAGAGGCGCTTCGTCGTATTTGTACAAGCCTCTGCCCGGAGTTTTCGGCGGAGTGTATTCGACTCTGCAGCCGAGCGCGTCGCCGTAGGCGTATTTGTCCTTCAGGTTCAGCGTTACGCAGTCGCCGATCGAATATCTCATCCTGGAGCTGAGGTCGTTAAGCTGTCCGCAGGTTATGATGTATTTCACTCCGTAGCCCGCGCATTCTCTCATATAATCGCCGAGGCGGTAAAAATGCTTTTCTCCGATTTTTGAGTTGGAAAGCTCCGCCAGACCGTCGATAATTACAAACACCGGCGGAATGGGCTCCACGGCGTTCGCCGCGTCGTAGTTTTCAACCTCGAGCTTTGTAAAAAGCTGTTTTCTGTCGTCAACGATTTTATTGATGATTTCAAAAAACTTGTCGAGCGAGTCGGAGTCCTCGTCGTATAGCACGCCTCCGCAGTTAGGAAGCGAGGTGAAGATTTTAAATATACGGCTTGAATAATCAAGCGCGTAAAAATTGAACTTTTCGATGGGATAGGAATCCAGCAGAGAATAAATCAGACTTTGTACCAGATAGGTTTTACCGCTGCCCGGCGCTCCGACGATCAGAAGGTTCTGACAGTGAGTCAAATCAAAGTAAAGCGGGAACTGCCTGAGATTCCGGGGATCATCGAGCTTACCCAAAAATACGCTGAGCTTTTCGGGTGAGGGCGTCTGAGGATAATCCCTTTCGAGCTGTTTAGTATCAATTACAGAGGGAAGCTCGTCTTCCCAGAGCTGCTTCGGTCTGATATTCTGCACGTCGGCGATGTCCGACAGCATTTTAACGATCGCGGTAAGCTGGCTGCCGTTTGATTTATCCGTTGTGCTCGGCGGCTTGACCTCCATAATATTCGAGCCGATGGAATCGATGAACTGCACCGAATCGTCCTTTTTTACGATCACCTTATCGCTGGGAATATAATCCGCTCCGCACCATGCCGACTGACCGAGAGCGAAATATTCGTTGTATCCGACCTGGAGATAAAACCTACCCGTTTCCCTGATTTCAGCCGCCTCGGGCCTTTTGAGCATATCCGTGCTGTCGTTTCGGTCCTGCACCTTCAGGCAGACGCGAAACTTGGTGTTGCTTCGGATCTGGTCGTTTACAACGCCCGAGGGCTTCTGGGTAGCAAGGATAAGGTGGACTCCCAGGCTTCTGCCGATTCGGGCAATACTGATCAGGTCGTCCATAAACTCCGGCTGCTGCTGCTTCAGCTCGGCGAACTCGTCGGAGATGATAAACAGGTGCGGCATCGGCTTTTTGACCTTGCCGTTGCGGTACAGCCTTTGGTATGTATAAATATCCATCGTGCCCTCGTTGTTGAGGTCCTTTACCGTATTAAAGTCCCTCTGTCTTCTGAGCAGCTCGCTCTGGATCGAAATAACCGAGCGCTGGATCGTGGCGCCGTCGAGGTTTGTTATGGTGCCGATCAAATGAGGCAGGTGAACGCCCTGAGTCGGGTTGTCAAAGGCGCCCGCAAGACCGCCGCCCTTGTAGTCTATCAGCACAAAGGCGACCTCATCGGGATGGTAGTTGACCGCCATTGAAAGGATGTAGGTGATCAGGAACTCACTTTTTCCCGAACCGGTCATTCCCGCAACCAAGCCGTGCGGCCCCTGGAATTTTTGGTGCAGATCCAGATAAAACAGTCCGCCGTCGGTGCCTACGCCTATCGGCGCGGCGAGCGACTGCACGGGATTGCTCTCGCTCCACCTCTTTTGGGGATTGAGATGCTCGATTTTACCGACATTGAACATTTCTAGGAACGAAACGCTCTTTGGCAGAGCGTAGGATTCCTTTGAGCTTTTCAGGCTGATGTTTGAAATTGCGCTGAGGCTCTTGTGCGCAAGCTCGGAATTTACGTGGTCAATCGTAAAGCTGTCCAGTTCGTGGTCGATGTCCTTCAAAAAGACGAGATTGTTATTTTCCACTCCCTGAATATTAAAAACGTGCGAGCACTCCTTGGGCATATCCTCGAAAACAGTGAGCAGCGAAAGACCGTAATTCTTGTTCTTTTGCATCAGCTCCTTGATAAACTCCATACTGTCGAGCATATGCTTATCAAAGGCAAAAACGACAAAATACGGGCGCGACTGCAAATAGTCGCCCATTGTTCTGTTTTCTGAGTTTTTAAAGTCGGGCTCGATTGCGTGCCTCAGGTACTCGCCGATCCGGCACGCTTCGCTTGTGTTGGTGGCGATGAACCTTATGGTTCTGCTTTCATCCCAGGTGTGAGGCAGATATTTGACATAACTTATGTTTTCAAGCTCGCTTTCGCCGATCACGAAAAGCAGCTTGACCTCATCGTAGCTGTGAAGCATTGTTATCTGGATGATGAGGCGGTGAATAAACGAGAACAGCAGCTTGCGGTTTCCTGAAAATCCGCAGATATAGTTGTCTATTATTGAGGTCATCACGGGGACGTTTTCGATCTTGACGGCAGACTCGGCGATTCGGTACATCTCCGTTTCGAGCTCGTCGTCGTCCATTTCGAACTTTCGCTTCGGATATTCAAACTCCGCGATAAGCGAAAGATTGCCGTGGCCTATTCTCAGCAAAAGGAAATCGTCGTCGTTGTTGCGCCTTTCCCAAAGCTGTTTTTTGGAGAAAGGATAGGAAAGCAGGGTGTTTATTTCGGGATAGTTCTGGTTGAGAACGGTTTCCTCGTAGTTCTTCTCGTTGCGGATCCTGATCCTCAGATTGTTAAGGTAATGGGTATAGGTTTCCACCCTTTTTTCTTCGTATTCCTTGCGCTGCTTGTCGGTGTATTTCTGAGTCATTATCGGAAAAGCCACCGAGCTGATAAGCGTTGTATAAACGCCCGCGAGCGCCGAGGCGCCGCCCATTACCATTGAGCCGCCCATTCGCAGAAGGAGCGGGATCTGGTTGCCGCTGAGTGACATCGGCGGAGGCTCGATCGATATTTTCTCGGGCTTGAACGCGATCCTCCGCCTTGGCAGGCGGTTGTAAAAGGCCTCGCAGGTTTCGCGCTGAACCTTAAGCGTCGTGGGGCGCATCAGCAGCCTTGTGCTGCTGAGGGAGCTCAGCTTGCCCGACGATATACTTGTGGACTCGGTATTGTTGATCGAGATAAAATTCACACCCATTATTATCTGCATTCCGATGATGTAAACCTTATCGCCGAGCCTCAGGTCCGCCGCTGAGGTTTTTATTCCGTTTACAAATACGCCATTTGTGCTTTTGCAGTCCAAAACGCGCCAGCGGTCGCCTGTCCTGACAAGCTTTGCATGATGGCTGGAAACCAGCTTATTATTGCATACTATATCATTATCCGCGGCGCGTCCTATTGTTATTTCGGATGAGCTGCCAAGCAGATAATTCCTGAAAACTAGATTTTTGGGATCGTTTTGTTCAACATAAAGAAAGCGCCTTACGCCCTTGCTCACCACGGGAATGAGCTGACGGTTGTGGAGCTCTACCCTGTAGCACTCCGCGCCGCGCGAATTCAGCAGCTTAAAGGGATGGCTGCAAATCGCCGTCCAGGTGCCGTTGACCGCTTCGAATCGGATGGCAACCGACACGCCCTTTTCGCTTGAAAAAGTTATCATACCGTCCGCGAGCTTTGACAGACGGACAGAGCGCAGCCTTTCGGTTTCGGACAGCATAACAACGAGGAAACCCGCAAGGCGGTTCTCCTCGATAAACGAATCATCAAATGTAGTCGGAAAATCTAAAGTTGTTCTGTCGAAACGCATACTCAATCCTCTTTCTGCCGAACCCGAAGGCGATGCAAAAAAATCATCACCTTGTACTTTTTTCGGAACAGCAGGCTCACTGCATGGCATTATTTCAAATAATATCGGATATTTACTGACTAAAACTATGATGATTGTATCATACTCGGCAAAAAAAGGCAACT
>ONIJ01000078.1 GCA_900317875.1 uncultured Eubacteriales bacterium | reverse complement strand
GAGGTGTATGTACTTAACTGATTGTAATCACAGACTATGTCAGATATTTATGATTAAGGAGAGATTATTAAATGAAAAAGCTCATTGCCATCCTATTGGCAGCAGTAGTGATTGTCGGGTGTATCCCGTTTTCTGTATCCGCTCAGCAAAACCTTACCCGATCCACACAGAAACGCTATTCCGTGCTGGTGCTCGATGTTTCGGATACCGCTGAATTTTTGAAAAGCGGCAGAACGATTTATACCGCGAACTCTGCCATCAGCTATGTCAAGCAATCTGCAAAACAGTTCTTAACCGATTTGCTCAACGCCCGTGGCGAAAACTATGTAGCAGTGGTTTCATTTGCAGAGCAGGCACAGCTTGTTTCCGGTTTTACCAATGATATCAGCAGTGTATCGCAAAAGGTTTCGTCTCTAACTGCTCATGATACAGTCAGAGACATCAACGCCGGACTGACCAAAGCAAATGCACTGTTGCAGGACGCAGACACCGATGCAGTCAAAAACGTAATTTTAGTTACCACCGGCATGACAAACGCCGGCACCTACAGCTACTCCGGTGCCTTTGACGAATCGACAGTCGGAAGCAACTGGTACCGTACAGACACAAATATTCGTTTATATGCCTATGCGAACAGCGCCTGTGCGACCGCTGAAGCCGTTAAAGCCAACGCAACGCTGTATGTCCTCGGCTTATTCCAGACAATGGAGAGTATGCCAGAAGCAGGCAAGAACATTGCTGAATTTTTCCGGCTGACAGCAGCGACATTGGCAACCTCGGAGGATACCTTTTATGATGTTGACGACCCGAGCCAAATTGACTTTGCGTTCGGAGAAATCGTCGACGATATCACAGATCAACACGGCAAATTCAAATACGCCGGCTTTATCGTAAAGGACGTTGACTCGGAATCTGATTATTATTACAGTGACAGTTATTTTAAAAAAGATGCGTCGCATTACAACGCTTCGCTGGCAACCATGTCACTGTGTCTGGAACTCTCCTCATGGTCGAGCTATAATAAAACATCGTGGTACAGCAAAAACGCTTCCGTCAATGATTCGGCGTTTTGGAACGACAAACTGATCAATATCAAAACGTTGCTGCTCGGCAGTCCGGATGAAAATGCAGGAGACGATTACAAGGGAATCGGCTTCACCGACTTCCGCGCAAATGATTTCTGGCAATCTGCCCCAAAAAAGGATTCGATCGGACTGTGCGCGGCAAGAAAACAAATCACGGATAATAACGGCAATCCTTATACACTGGTAGCCTTAGTCGTACGCGGTGGCGGTTATGGAGCAGAATGGGCGAGCAACTTTACCATCGGAGAAAGCGGCGAACACGATGGTTTTTCGACCGCCCGAGATAACGCCGTCACTTTCCTGAAAAACTATCTTTCCGATTTACCGGATGACATTTCCCGCAATGTAAAACTGTGGATCACTGGCTACAGTCGTGCGGGCGCGACTGCAAATATGGTCGCAGGCAAGCTCGACGACAACCCATCACTACCCAAAGGGTTCGTGACCCAAAAGAGTGATATTTTCTGCTACACCTTTGAAGCGCCGCAAGGCGCAGTCAAGAACGAAATCAACTCCGACAATTACAGCAATATTCACAACGCGCTCAACTATAACGACTTGGTGCCGTTGGTTGCGCCGAATAATTGGGGTTTTGCCCGCTACAACTATCAGGAAGATCACCTGTTTCCTTCTCCGTACACGGTTTCCAACAGCACTTTCACCACGCAACTCAATGCAATGAAGCAGCAACTCACCGGAGCGAATACGCTCGGCTTCACTGATTTCGAATACAAGATCAGTGAAGTCTCGACTATGAAAAATTTCAAGGTGAACCGCAGCATTTTCACAGCCGGCCTCCCGGTATTCTACCTGGAGGATTCCAGTGTATCCACACATGATGTGATGGAAACCGGCATTCGCTTAGTTTCTCAGGATTTGATTCCCGGCAGAAGTTATTACTATGAAAACCTGCAGTACTGTGTGCGAGAGCTTCTGGGTGTCCTGATGGATTATTACGGCGCGCAACAGGGCGCCACAAACTATGCCTTCGACGTTATTTTCCGCCAGATTTTCTGTAATACGCAAAATCTATTTACAGTGGAAAACATCGCATATATTTTGGAACCTGCCGTCAATCTGAATCCATTTTATTCCCAAGACGCACGCAAGCGAGAGATTTACAGACGTGTGGGTGAAAAGCTCGGTGGCATCTTCCAGGATGCCACGCAGATATCAGGCTTCTTGGATGCCATGGGCGAGATCCTCGGCGATTTCTTTGTCAAGATTGCTGCGGAAATGCTGTTAAACAACACCGATACGCTTAATAATACTGCAAAACTGATTGAAACCATCGTCTCCAGCGAATTCCAGGGACATTATCCCGAGATTTGTCTCGCTTGGTGTCGCTCCGAGGATCCTAACTACAACAGTGAAATCGCCGAAAGTAAATCCGCCATCACCCGCTTGATCCGCATCAACTGCCCCGTTGACGTCAGCATCTATGACAGCACCGGCGCACTGGTGGGCGCGTTCAAGGACGATCAACCCGACGAGAGCATCGACGGTGTAATCAATTACCGTAACAACAAGGATGAGAAGCTGGTTTATCTGCCCGGCGATGAGGATTACACGCTCGAAATCAAAGCTACGGGAGACGGCAACTTCAACTATTCCCTGAGCGAATTCAACTTTGTATTGTATGACAACACACGTCTACGCAATTACTACAACATCCCGATCAAGACAGGTGATACGCTCAAGTCAATCGTGCCCGCTATCCCTGAAAACGAACAGGAGGCGAATGACGAAAATGGCTCAACTGTATCTTATCAGCTGTATTACAACAACAAGATGTGCACCGCAGACGAGGATTTCACAGGCGCGGAAATTGATTCCGAAAGCTATACCGTAACCCTCAACACAGAAGGCAATGGCGGCACTGTCGATGGCGCTGGCACCTTTCTGAAGGGCAGTTTTGCCAAGGTGACTGCCGAGGTTCTTCCAACAGGAACTTTCCTCGGCTGGTATATCGGCGATGAAAAGGTATCGGATGAAACGGAGTACCGCTTTGCAGTAACTGCCGACATCACATTAACCGCAAGATTTACAGACATCAACTTCTGTCAGCTCGAGGTCTTGACTGAAGGAAACGGCAACGTTGATTTCAATAATGAAAACAACTACTTCCCCGAAGGCTCAAAAATCCAACTCCAAGCGATCCCAAAAGACGGGAGCGCATTTAAGGAATGGAAGCTCGAGGGCAGTGGAACGGTCTCTGACAAAAACGTTGCAGACATGATCTATACTATCGGATCTGACAGCAAAGCCAAGTTGACGGCAGTGTTTACGGAAGCTGAAAAACCTCAAGAAACGACGGCAGAAATGATTACAAAACCTCCAGTAACTAATCCGTCGCCGCAAACACCCGAAACCGTTTCTCAGCCGTCCACAACTGTTTCTCAGTCGTACATCACACCTAGCGCTGTCGATTCGACTCCCATTGCCACAGGTGACATGCTGCCGACCATACTGATTATTATAGTGTGCATTGGATTGTGCGGCGGAATTGTCTATCGATTCAGAAAAGCACAAAAGCATAGTAGTTAACATATACTTATCAGAAAAAATGCTGACCGAAACAAGACTCTTACCATGGATAGCACAGGTTTTTAATTATTTTTGGTGAATTGTTTGGGATTTTGCGAACTGTATATTTTTCCCAAAATCACCCCGTAACGCCCAAACCCACAGAGTAATGAAAATTTCCCTACCTTATCCAAAATGGCCCCGAAGGCGGCATAAACAGTGCCTTTTGAAGCCTAAAAGCGTTACATATCATCAATCATAATACAGACAGAAAACAGCCGACGGAACATTCATTTGAAACTCCGTCGGCTTTGTCGTGCTATCTTTCTCTGTCTTGGGAATGGCGGTTGTGGGTGCGGCGCTGCTTGCTATCCGCTTGAAGCTGTCTCAGCCTGTTTCTCACGCTCTGTTTTTCGGGCGGTGGAGATTGCCTGTCGGGGGCTTGGTTGGATTTTACCTTGCGCTCCCAGTCGGACAGGTCACGGCGGTATTGCTCGACAATCTCGGTTGCTTGTTTGAAAGCGGCGATAAATATCTCTGCGTCGGGATATCCGTCACCTTGTAATATCGTCGGGATTGCGTCAAGTTTTGCGGCGATGTTTTTCTCCGTTTGCTGAATCTTCTGCTCCAACGCCTTGCGCTCCTTGCCCTTGAACAGACCTTTTGTTTCGTCAAGCTGCGATTTCAGATTTGGCAGCTCCACGTCTTGCAGTCGGCGAATTGTAGCCGCTTCGTCCTGCACCTTTATCATCAGCTTTTGCATTACAAGGTATTCGTCCATATCGATACTCAGCACAGGTTTGGTCGGCAACTGCTGTGTGCGAATCATATCCCGTAACAGTTCCTTTGCCTTGCCGACAATCGAGCGGAACAGCTTCGGCAGCCAACCGTTTTGCTT
>ONIJ01000152.1 GCA_900317875.1 uncultured Eubacteriales bacterium | reverse complement strand
TGCAAAAGAAATATTCACAGGCTTATCTAAATTATAATATATATTGTATAATTATCTTTTTAAAGATAAGGAGGAGTATCAATGGCACAAATCAAGAAGGTTCTCGCAATTCTTCTTGCCGTCTGCGTTCTGAGCACCATGGGTCTTGTCATGGCGAGCGCGGCGAGCGTAGAAGAGGCGGAAGATGAGCCTGTCGCATCGTCGAGCGGCATAACGGTTCACTACTATTGCGAGAGCGGCACGCCCAGTATTTATTACTGGAACAGCCTGCCCACGAACATCTCGACTACCTATCCGGGTAAGACGATGACTTCCGAGGGCAACAGCTACTACAAGTACAGCTTTTCAAACGTTACAAAGATCAATTTCATCTTTGTGACAAACGGCAAGCAGTCAGCCGAGCTGACACGCAACACCGGTGAATGGTGGTACAAGAACAGCAAGTGGTATAACCACGATCCCGGTCAGATCACTGAGTGGGACAGAACAGACCTGCGCGAGGATTCGATCTACTTCGTAATGACCACCCGTTTCTACGACGGCGACACGGGCAACAACGTTCATTGCTGGGATGATTCCAAAGCGAACAACCCCGACAGCGACCCCGCTTGGCGCGGCGACTTCAAGGGACTTATCGACAAGCTCGATTATCTCAAGGCGCTGGGCTTCTCGGCTATCTGGGTAACTCCGGTTGTCACCAACGGCGGCGGCTATGACTACCACGGCTACCACTCGATGGATCTGTCAACGGTTGACGTCCGCTACGAAAGCGACGGCGCGACCTATCAGGATCTTATCGACGCTGCGCACGAAAAGGATATGAAGATCATCCAGGACGTTGTTTGGAACCACACCGGCAACTGGGGTGACGCTACGCTCTGTCCTATGGCTACAAAGGAATACACCAAGATCCAGGATCTGGCTTCTCCCTCAAGTATGAAGCTGATCCCCGACGGTGAGCTTGCACAGTCATATCCCAACTACGACAGCCTCAACGGCGACGCACAGTTCCAGGCTCGTCTTGATATTCTGCAGAGCATCCATTCATCAGACCACAACAAAAAAGAGTATTATCACCGCGAAACAGCGGGCGGCGGCTGGGGTCAGCCTTTGGAGCAGTACGCATCCATCGAGGGCGACTGCCGCGACCTCAACACCGAGAACCCCGAGGTAGCGGAGTTCCTGACCAACAACTACCTTGATTTTGTAAATCTCGGCGTTGACGCTTTCCGTCTTGACACCGAGAAGCACATCAACCGCTGGACTCTGAACAGCGCTTACTTCCCCAAATTCAGCGGAATTGACAACTTCTACATCTTCGGCGAGGTTTGCGCAAGATGGAACCAGTACGTAAACGAAGGCGGTTCCTCCGACTCTCCGTTCTTCTACACATGGAAGGAAACCGAGAGCCCCTGGACCGGCAACTGGAAAACATCTCCTTCCGATTGGAGCACAAACTTTGACAACTCAAAGGCGCACTACACCCAGTACGCGGCAAGAAAGGAAAGCAACCTGACCGAAACCAGCACAAACGCATTCCTCAACGGCGTTACATACCACGCTCCCGACTATTCCAAGGCTAACGGCACAGGCGTTATCGACTTTACCGTTCACTGGAACTTCGAGAACGCTAACAGCGCGTTCGGCGCAGCCTGCGGCGAGGATCACGCATTTGCAGATTCCACCTGGAATGTTGTATATGTTGACTCTCACGACTACGGTCCTCAGTTCTGCGAAAAGGTCCGCTACACAGGCAGCGAGCAGGAGTGGGCTGAAAATATGGATCTTATGTGGACATTCCGCGGAATTCCCTGCATCTACTACGGTTCTGAGATCCAGTTCCAGAAAGGTAAGAATATCGACGTAGGCAACACAGCTCCTCTGTCAACAACCGGCCGCGCTTACTTCGGCGACAACATCACCGGCTCCGTAACTGCTACAGGCTTCGGCACCTACAGCAACGCAAGCGGAAATGTGGCAACAACCCTCAACATGCCGCTCGCTAAGCATCTGCAGCAGCTCAACCAGATCCGCCGTGCGGTTCCCGCGCTTCAGAAAGGTCAGTACACCACCTCCAACGTATCGGGCGGCAATATTGCGTACACAAGACGCTACACCGCTAACGGCGTAGACAGCCTCGCCTGCGTGGCTATCTCGGGCGGCGCTACCTTTAAGAACCTGCCCAACGGCACGTATATCGACGCCGTTACAGGTACATCCAAGACCGTTTCCAACGGTACCCTCACGGTAGACAGCGTCGGCAAGGGCAACATGAGAGTTTATGTTTGCTGCGCTTCCGGCTTCAAGGGCATCAGCGGAAAAATCGGCACCAACGGCACTTATCTCAAGTAATACACAGTTCCTTATCAAGGGCGCACCGGGTGTGCGCCCTTTTTGTGTGCCCGATTACGCATTGTTACCATAAATTCCGCTCAAAACTCCGCAAAATACGGCGCAAAGCCATTGCGTTTGCGCTTGACTTATTTTGGCAGATATAATAAAATATCAATGTATGCAATTTGTTAAGAAAGAATAATAAGGAGTTGAGAGAGTGGTTTTTTCGAGCTTAGTATTTCTCTTTGCTTATTTGCCGCTGACAATGGTGATTTACTACATCACTCCGCGCAAGTGGCGAAACGTATTTCTCTTCTTCATCAACCTTGTGTTCTACGGCTGGGGCGAACCCCTGCTCGTTCTGCTGATGGTGTTCAACATCATATTCAACTACATCGGCGGCTGGTTGGTGGACAAGTACCGACAGGATCAAAAAGAGAAAAAGCTGTTTTTGGTTCTTACCTGCATTCTTGATATAGGAATACTGTTTGTGTTCAAATATACGGGATTTATGCGCGACATTCTTGCGACGTTCCCGCCGGTTAAGGACGCTGTATATAACGGAATCAGCTTCCTGCATCTGCCGAACCTCTTTGAAATGAACATCAGTCTGCCGGTCGGTATCAGCTTCTACACCTTCCAGACGATGAGCTATGTGATCGACGTTTACCGCGACGACGCGCCGGTTTCCAAAAGGCTTGTCAACTTCGGAACATATGTGGCGCTGTTCCCGCAGCTTATCGCGGGCCCGATCGTCCGTTACCGCGACGTCGCCGAGCAGCTCACTCACCGCCGCGAAACCCTCGCTATGTTCACCAAGGGCGTTAAGCTCTTCTGCGTCGGCCTTGCCAAGAAAATCCTTATTGCCGACCAGATGGCAAAGCTGACCGAGGCGGTCATTAACACCCAGGGCAACGGTGTTCTCGGCACGTGGGTCGGCGTGATCGGCTACACCTTCCAGCTTTACTTCGATTTCTCGGGCTATTCCGATATGGCGTGCGGCCTCGGAAATATGCTCGGATTTGAGTTCCTCAAGAACTTCAACTATCCCTACATTTCAAAATCGATCACCGAGTTCTGGCGCAGATGGCACATTTCGCTCTCGACCTGGTTCAAGGAATATGTCTACATTCCGCTGGGCGGAAACCGCAAGGGCATTCCCAGACAAATTCTCAACCTGATGATCGTTTGGGCGCTCACGGGACTTTGGCACGGAGCCGCGTACAACTTCGTTCTCTGGGGTATGTATTACGGGATCCTGCTCATCCTCGAAAAGTTTGTGCTCAAACGCTTCCTCGACAAGCTCCCCTCTGTTATTCAGCACATCTACACGATTTTCATTTTCGTTATCGGCTGGGGACTGTTCTACTTTACGGACATCAATCAGCTTCTCGTGTTTATGCAGCACCTCTTCGACGGCAGCCGCGGCGTATGTGACGAGCACACGCTCAATGTTATTCTCAACTATACTCCTATGCTCGTTATCGCGGGAGTTGCCAGCACTCCGCTCGCCTCAAAGCTGTATTCAAAGGTTGCGGGCACCCGCTACATCTGGATCGCGGAGACTCTGTTCTGCGCTGCAGTGCTTATGCTCTGTACCGCTTCGCTTGTCAGACAGGAGTACAGCCCCTTCATTTATTTCAGATTCTAAGCCTTAATTCAGGACATCAGGTGTGATAATATGAAGCATTTCGCAGACAACAATCAAAAAAATAACGAGCCGCGCCATTCCGCAAGGCCCTCGGACGGAAGGCGCTACGCTCCCAAGGACAGGCAGCGCCCGGCTAAGAATCCCGACCGCTTCGAGAAGAAGCAGACCGAGCTCAGAATAAAGCGCCCCGACGCTCCCGCCGACGGCGCCACAAAGATCTATCCGCTGAAAAAATCCGAGGTTGCCAAGGTCGAGAGCCGCTCCAAAAGGCCTCGCACCGAAAGCGTCGGCACTCCGACCGCTCCTGTTCCGCCCACAAAGGCGGGATACGCCCCCGCGTTTCTTTTCGGAGGATTTATCCTTGCGATGTCGCTGCTCTTTATCTTCCTTCCCAAGGATGATTTCAGCGCTTCCGAAAAGCGCTATCTCGCAAAATTCCCCGAGGTGACCGCCGAAAAAGTGTTCAACGGCGAATTCGGCAAGGCCTTTGAGGGATATTTTGCCGATCATTTTCCTTCGAGGAATCTCTGGGTAGGCGTAAACGCCTACTCAACCTTGGCTGAGGGCAACAACGGAGCAAACGGCGTTTATTTCGGCAAGGACGGCTATCTCATAAACAAGCCCGTTTCAACCAAGAACCAGATCGATCACAACCTTTGGATCCTCGACGATTTCAAGAACTATTGCCTGACCGGTGAATCCGCAAAAATTCCTATGACGGCTATGTTTGTGCCGTCTACGGGCTACATCGCCGACGATAAGCTTCCGCTTGTTCACGAGAGCTACCACGACGACGAGTTCTTTGAAAAGGTCGCAAAGAGCCTTGAAAAGAGCGGAATTGACTTTGTGGATCTGCGCGAGACCTTCAAGAGCGCGCACAACAGCGGCAATCAGCTCTATTACAAAAACGACCACCACTGGACAACCGAGGGAGCTTACACGGCTTATGTTGAGTACTGTAAAAAGATCGGTATTCAGCCCGCGTCCAAGAACTCCTTTAATCTTGAGAGGTACGAGGGCTTCCTCGGCACCACCTACTCGACGAGCGGCTTTCTGCTGAACGCAGCGGACACTCTGGAGGTCTGGAACAATCCCAAAAACACCGAGGAAAAAATTTCCGTAACGATTTACGACGGAAAGAACGAGGACACGATCAATACTCACTCGATGTTCTTTGATTCGCACGACAGCGAGAATGACAAGTATCCCGTTTTTCTCGACGGCAACCACGCGCTCACCACGATCACAAACGACAACGTCAAGGACGGCAAAATCGTTGTTATCAAGGACAGCTTCAGCCATTGCTTCGCGCCTTTCCTCGCCGAGAATTTCCACACCGTTATTCTCGTCGATATGCGTCTTTACAAGGGCGAGAGAGTTTCTGACCTTATCAGCGCCGAAAAGCCCGACCAAATTCTCTGCCTCTACGGAATGGACAACTTTGCTCAGGATATGGACATTCCCGACCTTGAGTAACAGCGTGACTGTGCCCGAGTAGCGCTGAGACATTTTATTCACAAATCAAAAGACCGTTTTCCGAAAGGTAAACGGTCTTTTCTCTATGTTTTGTTTAATTAATCACTCTCAGTTTTCCTTGATCATCAAAAAGCTCTGCGGCTGCATTTTGACCTTGCCGTCCGAGATAACCGCTTCGCCGATTTTGTAAACCACATCGCCGACGCAGTCGGTTGAGATTTCCGCCTCTTTGCCGAGAGGATTGAAGAACATAACGGTGCTGCCTCTGCGGTATGCAAAGGGGATCTCGCCGTCCTTATACACAAACTCAAGCTCGCCGTTGCCGTGCAGGTCGGAATTCTTGTGGCGGATAGCTATCATATCGGTGACAATGCGGTAAATGCTGTCGGGATCGTCTTTCTGATTTTCAACTGTCGGAGCGTCGTCGCTGAGGTCGACGGGCAGATAGGGCTTGTCGCTCGTCGAGAACCCGAGGTTCTTGCCTTGGCACCACTGCATCGGAGTTCTTGAACCCGTGCGCGAGAATCCGCCTTCCTTGCTTATCAGATCCCTCTGGTAGCGCATACCGATCTCATCGCCGTAGTAGAGGAACGGCACGCCCGGCATTGTGAAAATAAAGGCGTTGATCAGCTTGATTGTCTGCTTGTCGTGATAGGCGCTGACGCGCGGCATATCGTGGTTGTTGGTCATAAAGCTGATGAAGCCGTTGCCCTTGGTGCGGTTGTAGGCGGGCAGATATTCCTCGGCAAAGCCCTTCAAATCTCCAAGTCCGTTAGGGTTGAATACCGACAGATCGCCCCATTCGCCAAAGCGGAACAGGCGGCTGTAGCCGTTGCCGTAGTGGTCGAGGTAGAAATCCATATGGAAGCCGGCGTCGTTGATCGCGCGGTCGGGATGGCACCACTCGCTTACCATTGCAGCCTCGGGATATTCTTTGTCGAGCATTTCTCTCACGCCGCGCCAGATTTTGGCTGTGGCGTATTTTTCGTCGTCGTTCTTGACCAGCGAGTCCGCCATATCAACGCGGAAGCCGTCGGCGCCCTTGTCGAGCCAGAAGCGCATAATCGCCTTTATCGCCTCAACGGTCTGCTGACAGTCGGGATGCTCGGGCGGAAGCTGCCACTCGGGATGAGTTATCACGTTGAAGCCGTAGTTCAGCGCCGGCTGCGAGCTGAAATAGTTGACCATATAGTTGCCGTCGCGCTCGCAGATACCGCACATCAGGCGGTATTCGGGCGGAGCGTCCCAAACGGATTTTGTAAAGATGTAGCGGTTGCTCAGCTCGCTCTGCTTTGCGCGCTTTGCGACCTGGAACCACGGATGGGTGTCGGAGGTGTGACCGGGGACGAGGTCGAGAAGGATTTTCATTTCCTTGCGGTGAGCTGCCTCGAAAAGGCGCACCAGATCCTCGTTTGTGCCGTAGCGCGGCGCGACCTTGTAGTAATCGCGGACATCGTAGCCCGCGTCCATAAACGGCGAGTCGTAAACGGGATTCAGCCAGATCGCGTTGCAGCCGAGACTCCTGACATAGTCGAGCTTCTCGATAATGCCGTTGATGTCGCCGATTCCGTCGCCGTTGGAATCGTAGAAGCTTTGCGGATAAATTTCATAAAATACTGCGTCATTTAGCCACTTAGGCATAAGGAAACACCCCTCTTTTTGAATTAATGCAGCGCACTTGCCTTCGGCGCTGCCTTTAGTTTCAGTATAACATCTTTATTCTAATTTGGCAATATAATTTCCAATAAAAATCACTTGCAAATTATACTTTTTCATCATAGTATGAAACTAGCGTGGGGACGGCTGCGCCGTCCTATTCAAAACAGTGGGGTGTTGGTTTTGACAATAAACAAGCTCGATGGCAGACGTGTGCTGCTGGTGCTCGCGGATAAGGATATGACGGATTTCAGGCTGGATTTTGCGCGTCTGGGAATGGAGAACGAGCACTCACGAAAAATAATAATGCGCCTCATAGGGCTTGCCTGCCGCAAAACGGGGATCGAAACGCGCGGCAAGCGGCTCAGCGTTGAGGCGCTTATGTTCTCGGAGGGGTGCTATTTTCTGGTGACGGTAAAGGAAAAGCGCCGACGCTATGTGCGCAGGCGCTTGGGTGAATCTTGTTTTGAATTTGAAACCGCCGCAGATTTTCTGAACGCGGTCGAGGCAGCGTACCGTCAGGGATACTGTCTTGCGAAAAACGCTGCCTATGAGCGCAGCGGCAGGTATTACCTGCTCTTTGACTATCCTGCTGTTCCAAGGTCGCTGCGCCGGGTGTTCGGTGAGTTTGCCTTGTGCAGGCAGGGACCTTTGTTCTCCGCGCATATCCGCGAGCACGGAAACCTTGTTTGTCCGCGAAACGCGGTGGCTACAATCGGAAGATTTTTGGTCTGATTCGGAAATTATCTGATATATCCGACCTTTTTCATCACCTTGCCGAGGGTGCGGCTGCTGATCTTCAGGGCGATTTCGTCCGCCTTGTGATAGCATTCCTCAAGATATGCCTTGTCCTTGATGAGCTGCTCGTAGCGCTCCCTGATCGGGCGGAGCTCCTCCACAACAGCCTCGCCGACTGCGGCTTTGAAGTCGCCGTAGCCCTTGCCGGCGAACTCGTTTTCGATTTCCTCGTAGGTTTTTCCCGTGACGGCGCCGTAGATCGTCATAAGGTTGTTCACACCGTCCTTACCCTCGGCGAAGCGCACGCAGGCGTCGCTGTCGGTGACCGCGCGCTTGAATTTCTTCATAATCACCTCGGGCGGATCGAGCAGATGAACGCAGCCGTTCACGTTTTCGTCGGATTTGCTCATCTTGTTGAGCGGATTCTGCAGGCTCATTACGCGCGCTCCGTTTTTGGGGATGAAGCCCTCGGGGATCTTGAACACGTCGCCGTAGAGTCCGTTGAAGCGGCGCGCGATGTCGCAGGTGATCTCGATGTGCTGCTTCTGGTCGGCGCCTACGGGCACCTTGTCAGCCTGATAAAGCAGGATGTCGCCGGCCATCAGGACGGGATAGGTGAACAGTCCCGCGTTGATATTGTCGGCGTGCTTTGCGCTCTTGTCCTTGAACTGAGTCATTCTGGAAAGTTCGCCGAACTGGGTGTAGCAGTTGAGGATCCAGGCGATCTCAGCGTGGGTGTGAACGTGGCTCTGAATGAAGAAAATGCTCTTTTCAACGTCAATTCCGCACGCCATAATCGAGGCATAGGCCTCGAGGATATTCTTGCGGAACTGCGCAGGATTTTGTCTTACGGTGATTGTGTGAAGGTCGGCGAGAGCGTAAATGCAGTTGTATTCCTCCTGCATTGCCACCCAGTTGCGAACCGCGCCCAGATAGTTGCCGAGCGTGATCGTTCCGCTGGGCTGGATGGCGCTGAATACGACCTGCTTCTTTTCTGTGTTTTCCATTGGTTTACTCCTTATTTGCAAGCTTGCCCAGAATTTTGATTCCCTTTTCGAGCTGTTCGTCGGTGGGAGTTGAGAAGTTGATTCTGAAGCTGTGGCATTCGTCGTTTTCGTCGGTGAGGAAGGCGTTGCCCGGGACTACGCAAACCTTGTTGAGCACGGCCTCCTTGCAGAACGCGGGCATATCCACGTCCTCGGGAAGGTCGCACCAGATGAACAGACCGCCGTCGATTTTGTGGTAGGTAATTGCGGGAGCGCAGTATTTGTCGAGCAAGTCCATACAGAACTGTGCCTTCTTGGTGTATACGTCGCGCAGCATTTGCAGGTGCGCGTTGAAATCATATTTTGTGATGAACTCGTCGCAGACGACCTGCGACCAGATGTTGGTGTGAACGTCGTTGCCCTGTTTGCAGACAACGAGCTTCTGGAAGATGGGCTTTGGAGCGATCGTGTATGCCACGCGCATACCGGGTGAGATCACCTTTGAGAACGAGCCGGCGTAAATTACGATTCCGTCCTCGTCAAAGCTCTTGATGTTAGGCAGATCCTCGCCGCTGTAGCGCAGATCGCCGTAGGGGTTGTCCTCGAGAATAAGCACGCCGTATTTCTTGGCAAGCTCGTACATTTTCTTTCTCTTTTCAAGGCTCATAGTGACGCCCGAGGGATTCTGGAAGTTGGGGATCGTGTAGATAAACTTCGCGTTGGGATTCTGACTGAGCTTCTCCTCAAGCTCGGTCATACTCATTCCGTCCGGCTCTACTGTCACGCCGACGAGCTTTGCGTTATAGGCGCGGAAGGTGTTGAGCGAGCCGATGAAGGAGGGAGCCTCGCAGAGAACCACCTCGCCCTCGTTGACGAGAGCCTTGGTGCACAGATCCATAATCTGCTGAGCGCCTGTGGTGATCAGAATATCGTCAAAATCTTTGCCTGTGTTGTGCTCGCGCTGCATATATTCGAGCATATGCTGCCTGAGCGGAGTGTAGCCCTCGGTCACGCTGTACTGAAGGACCGAAATGGGATTCTCTCTGAAAATTCTCGCGGAAATCTCCTCGATCGCCTTGCAGGGGAACGCATCCGGAGAAGGATTTCCCGCGGAGAGCGAAACCACTGTGGGGTCTGCGGCATATTTGAAGATTTCACGGATTGCGCTGGGCTTTAAGTTGGAAACTCGATCGGAAAATTTGTATTCCATTGTTCATACCTCTTTTGTTATAATAATCCAAATTATATTGTATCACGTTCTCGCGCTTTTAGCAAGTGGTTTTAATAAACGTCTGTCGTCAGCTGTGCGCTGAAAAGAAAAGGCTGAGTCAAAATAATGACTCAACCTTTTTCAAACTGATCGATGAGATTAATAAATGTATACCGGTGTGCCGTAGTCGGTCATTTCGTAGATTTTCTTGACCTTTTCATACGGCGTGTTAACGCATCCGTGTGAGCCGTTGCCCTCGTAAATATCTCCGCCGAAGCTGGAGCGCCAGCTTGCGTCGTGGATCCCGTAGCCTCCGTAGAAGCCCATCCAGAAGTTTACAAACGAGGAATAGCCTTCGCCGGTGAGCGTTGTGTCGAGCGCGCGGGACTCAATTGAGTAGGTGCCGGTCGGAGTGTCGTTGTTGCCCTTGTTTCCGGTCACGACATCGGTATCGAGGACGAGCTTGCCCTTTTGATAGAACCACATATGCTGCTGTGCAATGCTGATTTCAATGTAGGTTCCCGAGCCTGAGATCGAGCTCTTGGGAGCGCTGCGGGTAGTTTCCTCGGGATCTGCCGCAACTATCTTGCAGGTGCTCCAGGTTCCGGTGGCGAGCGTGCCGTCCTTCATCTTTTTGAATGGCTGAACCCTGAAATAGTAGGTCGTGCCCGCCTTGAGCTTGTCGGTGGTATATGATCCCTCTTCGGAGGTGCCGAGCAGCTTGAAGCCCGACTTTTCCGAGGTTGAGATGAAAATGTTGTAGCCGTCGGCTATTTCTTTTTCGTTCCAGCTAAGCGTTACGCGGGTGTTGCCGCTCCTTGCGATGAGGTCGCCGGGAGCGCTGAGTCCGCTGATGAAGTCGATCGTCTTGCCCTTTGCCGAATATTTGACGTTTTCAATTGTGCGGAAGGGAGAAATCTTATAAGTGTAAAACTCGCCTTCCTTTACGTTTTTGTCCTCGAAGTCCATCTGAGTGTTGTCGAGGGTTTTGTAGAGGACGAACTGAGACTTGGTCTGACTGCTTGCGCGGTAGATGTCATAGCCCGTTACGTTCGAGTTCTGCGCCCAGCAGAACATCAGCACATCCGAGGAGCGCAGGCTGTCAAGCGCAGCGACGTCGGTTGGCTGAGTCGCGGTTTTGAGAATCGTGGGATTTGACTCCGAAATAATGCCGTTTTCTTTTTTGTACGCGCTGACCTTGATCCAATACTGCGTGGTGTCCTTTAGGTTCATTAAATCGACCGCAGGCTCCTTGACGTCGGAGAACAGCTTGTAGTCTTCGGTTGAGTCTTTCTCGCAAACATATACATAATAACCCGAAGCCTCGGGAACAGCGTCCCATTTAAGCGCAATGCGGTTGGCTTCCTCGGTCGTTTTGCTCAGGTTATCCACCTTTGCGTTCATAGGGTGGTGGATGATGGAATCAGGCGCCTCTGCCGCTTCTGTTGTTTCGGGCTCGGTTTGTTTTGAACCGCTGCTTATTGCCGCGGATATTCCGATTACGGAAATTCCCGTGACGACAACCGCCGCCGCAAGACATCCCGTCACCGCGGTTTTGCTCCATTTCATAAATAATCACCTTTTGATTATCAGTCTAATAGATGTATTATAGCGGATTTTGACGTATTCTGTCAATTGTTATCGAAAAAAAGTTTTAATAAAAAAACGGCCGGCTCAAAACTAAACTATTAGTTTCAAGCCGGCTCGCTTGTCTTATTCCTTTTTGAATGACAGCCGCAAAAACGCGCATAGCATCAGCATATAGCACACGGTTTTGGGGAGCATAAGCATTCCCAGCAGCGGAACGGCTCCGGCGCCGACGGCTACGGGAATGTAGAACAGGAATGAAAAGGTGACGTAGATCCACACTCTTCCCAGTTCTTTAATGTCCTTTCGCGTTTGCCAATACAGCAAAACTATCAGCAGTCCGAGCATTGCAAAGGGGATATTTCTGATCACGCCCCAGAGCGCCGAGCTGTCGTTTGTCAGCCAGTTGTTTTGCGGGAACATACAAACCGCCACTCTGAGCAGGGCGAGCGCGTACACCGACACTCCCATTACGCTGCGCGATTTTGAGGAGAACAGGCTCTTGTGCAGCAAAAAGAGCATCACATAGAAAGCCGTCATTGTCAGCGAGGTGACGAGCTTGCCGAAGCCCAGCCAAACGGTGAAGTTTCCGTCCAAAAAATAATTCAGCACGCGGGGAACAAGATGAAACGCGTCGCCGCCGCCGAGAATCAGAGCGGCGCTGCCCATAAGCCTGCCCGGCAGGTCGCGCCGTCTCAGAAGGATTATTATCCCCGAGGCAACGGCAAACAGCAGATAAATAATATCAAAAATGCTTTCTCCGTATTTCATTTAAACCTCCGTTGTATTAGTTTGAAGATCTGTAAACAGGTTCAAAAATAGGCTTGATTTCCATATCGCGGGTTACATATGAGTAATCCGACATCCAGCCCTTAAAGCGGTAGGAGTTGTTGCGGTCGTCGGGTTTGGTCGGGTCGTCCGGCTTTTTGGCGGATTTTCCGTATTCGACGGTTTGCTCGTCGTGAACGGTGCCGTCGTAGTTGAGGAATTTCACGGTAAAGGTTCTCGCCTTTGTTTCGGTAGTATCGGTTGAGGGTTCGTTTTCATTGACGACCTCGTCAAAGCTTTGCATCAGTTTTGAATTGTCGGTGGCAATTACAAAGCTTCCGTCGGTTTTTTTGCCGATTGTAAAATTGGTTGAGGTCTTTACCGCGGCAATGGAGCCCCAATCGGAAATGTTGCACCTTCCGTTTGAGTTCTCGCCGATAGAGGCAACCGTGCGGTCGCGCTTTAAGCCGATAAGGTGGCCGTCGGGATCTGCCGACAGGGAAATAATGTTGCCCCATGCCTTTGTGTCGGGATAAACGGTGTTTTTGCTGAGCCTTACCACCGAGCCGTCGCGCTTGATGCAGAACGCGGCGCTGTCGCAGCTGAACGCGGTAACGGCGTTTACGGTTTCGTCACTCGCAGTGGTGCGCGCGACTCCGTTTTTGTCAAGTCCCGCGATCTCGTGACCGTCCGCCGCTATTGCGGTGACTTCCTCCCATTCGGAAACGTCGGGAGCGTTGCCCGCGGTGTAGACGGTTCCTTTTTCGCTGAGGCCGGCTATGAAATCGTAGCCCGCTGCGATTTCGGTCACGTCTTTCCAGTCCTTGATTTCCGAGGCAAACTTTTCGGTGTAGATAAAGCTGCTTCCCTGGGTTTCTACAACTTTTTTAATGTTGACCACGCTTCCGTCGTCTTTGAGCCCGAAATATCCGATCCGCGTGTTTCCGCATACGGCAACAAGGTCTGAGTTATTGATGAGCTTATCGTTTTCCTTTTTTACCTTGGAGCCCGTAAAGCTGAAAACAGGGAAGGTGTAGAGCGAGGCGGTTTTGTCCTCGCCGATAGTGATGAACTCGTTGCTGGAGCAAACGAAGGAGCGAGCCTCGGCGGACGCGCTGAGAATATCGTCCGCGATAGTCGGCTCCGCAGCGGAGCTCTGTTTGGGCTTGGGTTCGCTGCCCTTCTGAAAATGAACAAGGAGCTGCGCGATCGCAAACACAAGCAGAATGAGCGCAAGCGTCACGGCGCTCGCCTTTATGCTGGTGCGGATCGTGTCGCTGTTCGGGCGTTTTGATTTTTTCTTTTTCTTCTTTTTCTTGCCGTCTTTTTCGTCGTCATTCTCGTCGGGCTCATCCTTTTTGGGAGGATTTACCGGCACAGGCAGGTATTCGGAGGACGGAAGCGGCTTGAGCGGCTTTTCGGGCTTCGGCTTTTCGGGAAGTTTTTGGAAGAAATCATTGCCGTCGCCGTAGGTGATGCTTTTCTCAACAGAGGAGGGGGCTGCTTCAAGATGCTCCGTGTTCTCCGCGTAAACGGTGTGAGCGCGGTTTTCGTCGCCGTAGATTATTGTGTTGGGAGCTTCTATTTTAGCCAGAACCGACGCCAGCGCGTTGTAGAGCTCTCCCATATTTTGGTAGCGGTCCTCGGGCATAATGCCCAAACCGTGCATAATGACCTCCTCGAGCTCCTCGGAAATCTTGGCCCCGAGCTCTGAGGGAGGTGCGAGGTCGTCGCTTTGGCTTCGCGAGAAAGCGTCTGTGGGCGTTATGCCCGTCATACATTTATAAAGGGTGGCGCACAGGGCGTAAACGTCAGTCCACGGTCCCTGATTGCTTTTTCTTCCGTACTGCTCGTGAGGCGCGTAGCCCGGTTTGAGCACAACGGAAAGTGAAATCGTCTTGTTGAGCGAGAAGTAGCGCGCCGAACCGAAGTCGGTGAGCTTCATTCCGCCGCCCGAAAGATAAACTATGTTGTCGGGCGAAATATCGCGGTGGATGATTCCCTCTTTGTGGATTTTTTCAAGTGAGCGGATAACGGGGAGCATAAGCCTGCAAATCTGCTCGGACGGAAAAACGCCGTGCTTTGAAATGTATTTGCTCAGATTAACGCCGTCGAGATATTCCATAACGATATAGGCGGTGTTGTTTTCGGTGAAAAATTCCCTGACGTCGACAACTCCGCGCTCGTTTGAAAACTTTGCAAGGCTCTGAGCTTCGCGCAGAAAGTTTTCCTTGCCGTTGCTGAAGTACTCGCCCTGTCGGCTGTAGTTCAGCACAACGTTGTTTGAAACGGTGTTGTTGCGGTTTGCAAAACCTGAGGGGAAGAACTCCTTGATCGCGACTTTCAGGTCGAGCTTTTCGTCATATCCCACGTAGGTTATTCCGAAGCCGCCCTCGCCGATGGCGTTGCCGACAAGATATTTTCCGAACAGCACCGTGCCCGCCGAAAGATGATGCGGCGGGTTGAGCAGACGCGGAGACTTGCCGCACTGTGGGCAGTATCTCGCGTCGTCCTTAACTTCGGTCATACAATGATAGCAGCGCATAGTTAACTCCTTGTTGTCACTGTTTTGCTTGGTACTCGGGTTTTAATACCGGTTCAAATTCGGGGGCGATATACATATCTGACGTCACATTTGAAAAATCGAGTCCCCATCTGACAAATTTATAGTCGTAAAAGTTGTCGCTCGCCTTCACCGGATCGGGCGGAGCCTTCGCTGACTTTCCGTCCTCAACAGACTGGCTTTCTATGACGGTGCCGTCGAAGTTGAGGAAGGTCACGGTGTGGTACTTAGCGGCAGGATCCGTCGGTGCGGTTGTCAAAGTGTCGGAGGTATCCGTACTGTTTTGCTGATTGCTTTCGGCGTTTGAAGCGCCGCCGCTCAGCTTGCCTGTGCCTTCGTGAGCCTTTTTTTCAATACCGGAATTTTTTTCTCTTTCAACTGCGGGATCCATAACAAGATCGGTTTCGGTATTTTCGGAGAGCCCGGACTCGGATCCCTTTGAATTATCCGAGAAGCTGCAGGAACGGGAAATCAAAATAATCGAAAGAACCGCAGCTGCGATCACGAAAGCCGCCGCAGCGCAGGCTATTATGATAACGGTCTTTGTTTTTTTAGGCTTTCCCGGTTTTTCCGGATTTTTCGGATTTTCCTGCTTTTCCGCCGCTTCTGTGACCGGAGGCTTCTTATTAAAAACCGTGCCGCAGTAAGGGCAGAACTTTGCGTTGGAAGAGCATTCTTTTCCGCATTTATTACAGAACATAAGCTTCTCCTAGATTATCGTGCCGCCGCCGAGGACATAGTCGCCGTCGTAGAGCACGACTGCCTGTCCCTTTGAAATCGCGCGCTGCGGCTCGTCAAACACTACCCTTATCGTGTCGTCGTCGAGCTGCCACACGGTAGCGGGCTGTTCCTTCTGATTGTATCTTACCCGTGCGCAGACGCGCAGCGGTTCGTCTATTCGGTCAACGGAAATCAGGTTGATGTCGTTTGCGAGCAGCTCCCTTGAAAAGAGCGAGGCGTTGTCGCAGAGAACCACCTTGTTTTCCTCAAGATTTTTTTCCTTGACATACATCGGGTGAGGAAGCGCGAGTCCCAAGCCCTTGCGCTGTCCTACGGTGTAGCGGATTATTCCCTTGTGCTCGCCGAGCACCCTGCCGCTCTCGTCCACAAAATCGCCGTTCGGATAGGTTTTTCCCGTGTATCGCTCAATGAAGCCCGCGTAGTCGCCGTCGGGCACAAAACAGATGTCCTGACTGTCGCGCTTGTCCGCGTTGATAAGACCAAGCTCCTCCGCGAGCGCGCGCGTCTGCTCCTTCGTCATCTCTCCGAGCGGGAATACGGTTCTCGAAAGCTGGTACTGGGTGAGGGAATAGAGCACATAGCTCTGGTCCTTGCTGAGGTCGACGGATTTTTTGAGCAGGTACCTGCCCTTTTCTTCGTCGTATTCCACGGTTGCGTAGTGACCTGTTACCACGCAGTCCGCCTGAAGCTCCTCCGAGCGGCGCATCAGCTTCTCAAATTTGATGAAGCGGTTGCAGTCTATGCAGGGATTGGGCGTTCTGCCCTCCTCATAGGCGCTGATAAAGCGCTTTACCACTGTGTCGCGGAAGCTGTCCTGAAAGTTGTATACATAGTAGGGGATCCCGATTTTGCGGCAGACGCTGCGGGCGTCCTCCACGTCGTCGAGCGAGCAGCAGGTCCTGTCGGCTTTTTCGTCCTCGTCCTTGTCAAACAGCTTGAGGGTTATTCCCGTGCAGTCCCAGCCGCGCTGCTTCATCAGAAACGCCGCCACCGAGCTGTCTACGCCGCCGCTCATCGCGATTAAGGCTTTTTTCGGCATATCAGTCACCGAGACGGATCATCTCGTCGATGCAGCGCTTTGCGTCGCGGATGGTTTCATCGTCGAGCTCGATCTCCTCGCCGCCGTTTTCCGCGAGGCAGTTGTATACATCCACAAGTGTCGTCGCCTTCATATTGGGACATATCAGCTTGAGGCTGAGAATGTGGAAGGTTTTGTCGGGACACATATATTGCAAATGCTCCGCAATGCTGATTTCGGTGCCGATGATGAACTCCTTCTTGTCGGAATTTACCGCGTAGTTCATAATTCCCGAGGTGGAACCGACATAGTCCGCCTGAGCGCATACCGCGGGTACGCACTCGGGATGCACAAGCAGCTCGGCTTCGGGATAGCGCTCCTTGGCAGCCTTTGCCTCATCGGGAGAAACGCAGGCGTGGATGGGACATCCGCCGTTTAACAGCTTGATGTTTTTGTCGGGGCACTGCTCGGCAACAAAGGCGCCGAGATTGCAGTCAGGGATAAAGAGAATGTCCTTGTTCTCGATATTGTTCACGATTTTAACGGCGGAGGAGCTTGTTACGCACACGTCGCAGATCGTCTTGAGCTCTGCGGTGGTGTTGATGTAGGCTACTACGGTGTGGTTCGGATACTGCTCCTTGACCTGAGAAATCAGCACTCTGTCCATCTGATCCGCCATAGCGCAGCCCGCCATAGGCTGAGCGAGGATTACAGTCTTTTCGGGAGAGAGGATCTTGCAGGTTTCCGCCATAAAGCGCACTCCGCACATCAGAATTGTTTTGTTCTTCACCTTGGAGGCGTCGACGCTCAGCTTGTAGCTGTCGCCCGTGAAATCGGCGATTTCACAGATTTCGCGCGCCTGGTAGCTGTGGGCGAGAATGCACACGTCCTTTTCCTGTTTGAGTTTTAATATTTCCTGTTGAAGCTGAGCAATGTTCATGGTCAACGTCCTTTCCATACTTATTCATTATCAATTATACATTCAGGAGGACAGATATGCAATAGACAGATAACGAGAATCTATGATTTTTTTACATATCGACTGCTTTGCACTGAAATTTTTGTGTAATTTTTGAAAAAGATTTTAAAAAAAGGTTTACAATTAAAATTTAATGTGCTATAATCAAGCTACAAAGAATTCCATTCACATATTAATGTGTTAAAATTTAAGTCAATCAGGAGGATAATTATGAAGAAACTTGTTACAATCGTGATTGCAGTAATGATTATGGCGTTCTCGTCTCTGTCTGCTTTTGCACTCTCAGTTGACAGTCCCATCGCTTCAACGGAGCCCGAAACCCAGGCATCAACATCAGTTAAAACGCCTGATAACAACAACACTTCACCTAAGACAGGTTCCAACGACTTTCTTGCTTATGCTTTGATTGCCGTTTCCGTAATCGGTTGCGGTGTTGCTTCTGTTGCGCTTGTAAAGACTGCAAAGAAAAACTAATCACAGCGATTGTCAAGCCCCTGTTTTACAGGGGCTTTTTGTTGCTTAACCTAAAGTGATCCCAAAACAAGTCCCGGCTTTCCCTGACGCAGGCTGGATTTTCAAATAAATCGGTTCCGCAGGCGGCTTGGACGCAGCTTAATGCTGTTTTTGTACGCCGCGCAATTCGGATTGCAGTTTTCCGATAATTGTGCGGCAATATGTTTTGGCGAAAAACGTCATTTGCACCAAGCGGAGATTAGTTCAAAAGCATTGACAACCGCCGCCGCAAATGATACAATTATCAGGTATGTGGTGATAATGTTATGAAAAAACTTGAAACAGAAAAAAAGAA
Source organism: uncultured Eubacteriales bacterium (assembly GCA_900317875.1). Taxonomy (GTDB): domain Bacteria; phylum Bacillota; class Clostridia; order Oscillospirales; family Acutalibacteraceae; genus Ruminococcoides. The sequence goes on along the minus strand of ONIJ01000152.1, from coordinate 13,909 downwards.
AAGACTGCTGATTTCGTTAATTGTAATTTTCGGAACCATTATTGTAATAGCCGTTTCCGTTATTTTGATAAAACTTATTGTAAACAATATGAGCGCGCGCGACTCAAAGCAGCTCCAGGAGTCCTATGCGGAAAACCTGCATCAAGAGTCTTATGCGCCCGGCCTTCCGAAAGGAACGGGAGAGGGCGGCTCGGCGTCTTTGCCGGGTGAGGAAAGCGGCAGCAGCGACCCGGGCTCGGAAAAGCCGGTTAAAAATGAAGTAAAATTTGACGAACTCATCGAACGCAACAGCGATGCGTATTCTTGGATATATATTCCCAACACAAATATTTCGCTTCCCGTTATGCAGAGCGCGGAGGATGATAATTTCTATTTGGAGCACGATATCGACAAAAACTATAAATTCGCGGGTTGCATTTATTCGCAGTCGAAAAACAAAAAGGATTATTCCGACAGGGTGACCGTTCTTTACGGCCACAATATGGCGGACGGCTCAATGTTCGCCAACCTGCATTATTATATGGATGACGAATTCTTTGATACTCACAGATATATTTATATCTACACGCCTGACAGACGGCTTACCTACGAGGTCGTTTCGGCATATGAATACGACAACAGACACATTCTGAATTCGTTTGATTTCACCGACGACGCGGTGTTCAGCGATTGGCTTGAAGAAGCAAAAAATCCGCACTCGGTTTACAGCAAGGTCAGAGATGACGTTAAGCTCGATCTGAAGAGCAAGATGTTGGTACTGAGCACCTGTATGCCCAGCGGAGATAACCGTTTTATTGTGCAAGGAGTTTTAATAAAAGATGAAAAAACCGAGTGAGGATAATATCCTCTCACACGAAGACGTTTCTCCCGAGGTAGATACAGGGGAGAACGAGGTTCAAGAAAATGAAATTGGCTCGGAGTCGGTTGCAGCACCGGAGTCCAAAGACGAGGATAAGCCTGTTCCCGAGGATATGGCCGCGGAAATTGACGATTTCAAGTTCTTAAAGCACGTCAGCGTCAAGCGAAGCAGTCATTCCAGCCATTCGCACAGCTCGCATTCCTCCGGCAGCGGACACCATCATCACCATCATCACAAACGCAAGCGCCGCCGCAGAAAGAAGATGAAAACCTGGAAAAAGGTTCTCATCATTGTTATCAGCGTGCTGCTCGCAATTGTGCTTGCCGTCACGGGCGTTCTGTTCTATCTTGTGAACAAAGGCCACGAGGAACTGTTTGATGTTCAGCTTAACGTTCAGCTTCCCGATACCATTCAGGCTGAGGTTCAGGACGACGGTGATTACATATTTTACAACGGCAGGACGTATTCGTACAACCACGATGTTACGAGTATACTGTTCCTGGGTATCGATAAGCGAAGTATCGAGGATGATACCGAGCAGGGCACCGGAGGTCAGGCGGACTTTGCCGTTCTGGTCGCCGTCAACGTAAAGAGTCACAAGATGACGATGTTCCCGATTCCGCGTGACACAATCACCGAAGTCGCGAAGTACAGTCCCAGCGGTACGTACAACGGTATGGCTAAAATGCAGCTCTGCCTTGCCTATGCTTACGGCGACGGCAAGGAGTCAAGCTGCGAAAATATGGTTTCGTCCGTAAGGAGAATTTTCTACAACGTTCCCGTCAAAACCTATTACGCGCTGGATCTTGACGGTATTGCCGCGATGAACGACGCGGTCGGAGGAATCGACGTTGTTTCTCCCGAAACGATTTCCGATTTCACAAAGGGTGAGAGCTATCACCTAGAGGGAAAACAGGCTGAGAGCTTTGTAAGATCCAGAGTTCACAATGACAAAAACGCGAGCTCAATGCGTTTGGAGCGTCAGAAGGTTTACGTCAAGGGCTTCCTTTCAAAGATGCAGAAAACCCTTAAGAATAACATCTTCTCGTCCGTAACGCTGTTCAACGAGTCCTCGCCTTATTCAATCACCAACCTCAATGCCGCGAAGGTTTCATACCTCGCAAAGGAGTTTATGTTCGGAGGCGGTATGGAAACCATTATTTCCGACATTAAGGGTGAGGTAACGCTGGACGCCAACAACAAGGCAGAGTTCAAAATTGACGAACAGCAGTTTTTTGAGCAATTCCTGAGCGTATATTACGAATAAGATTAAGCCCATCGCTTGTGCGGTGGGCTTTTTTTTACAGGAGCGCCTGATCAAATTCGTACAGCGCCTCGTTGATCTGAAATTTATCGTAAATCCCGTGAAGGATGAAGTATTCCACGATTATGTCTGCCTTGCTGCTGTGCGACAGTGCGTAACCCGCCTTCATCAGCATTTCCTTTGTTTCGTCAAGGCTCAGCTCAAGCGCCAGAGCAAACGAGATCGCCGTTTGCTTGCTGGGGCGGTAGTCGCGCTGACTTCGGATTTTTGAAAAGAGCTTCCGGTCGATCTGCGCTTTTTTGTAGCACTGGGCGTCGGTCATTTGCTTTTCGTCGATTTTGCGCATCAGCATTGAGGAAAATCCCTCGTCAATACTGTTCAGAGCGTCATTAAGCGAATCGGGCGCCGCTTCGCAACACGGCATAGGATAATCCGCCGCGCGCTTTTCGACGGCTTTCGGCGCAGACTTTTGGAGCGAGCGGTGCATAACGGCGCGGCTGCGCGGCGCCTGATTCGGAGCGGAAAACATTTCGGCTCTGTCCCCGAGGATCATCCCGGAATTGCCGTCGGGCGCGGAATAGCTTTGGTCGATGTATTTTTTCAGGTCGAGCAGCAGCTCGGCGCTGAGCGGAACACGTTTTTTTAGCAGCATTGGCTTCACCCCTTTAAAAAAAGTATATCACGGTTTCGGAAAAATGGCAATAAACAGGTGCCAAGCGAGATGTTCATATATTGCTGATAAATTTGCAAAAACCGTTATTTAAAAAAATAATAAAAGAATTTTTAAAAAAGTTGCATAGTTGTATGCAACTTTTTTGTTTTTCCCGTGTAAGGTGAGGGGACTTAATACGCTTACCCCTCAAACGGAGGTGACGCAAATCGGAAGAAAACTTAAGCCGAAGGAAAGGCTGTTCTGCAGCGCCTATGCGTGCACGGGCGACGCCGAGCTTTCGGCAAAACGGGCGGGCTACCGCAAAAACTGCAGATCCATCGGCGAGCGGCTGCTCTTTGACGAGGAAGTGATCTCGGAGATCGAAAGGCAGCTTGCCGTCCGCAGAAGAATACAGCCTCGGCTCGCTTCAATCGGCTATCAAAGGCTGGCGTTCGGGGAGATCGACGACGCGCTGCGCCTGCTCTTTACCGAGAAACCCACGCCCGAGAGCCTGAGCGGAATGGATTTGTTTATGATTTCGGAAATCAAGCAAAACCGTGACGGAATGCTCGAAATCAAATTCTTTGACCGCCTTAAGGCGCTTGAAAAGCTCGCGGTAAAAACCGACGACGTCGTCGGAGTTGCGGGGCTGTTTGACGCGATCGGCAGGCAGGCCGAGTCGGGAAGTGACGGGGGTGATTAAGCCGTTTTCAAAAAAGCAGCTCAGAGCGCTGAGCTGGTGGCACTCAAATTCTCCCTACAGCACCCGCGACGCCATAATCTGCGACGGAGCGGTGCGAAGCGGCAAAACCTTTTCAATGTCGCTCTCGTTTGTGCTGTGGACGTTTTACGCCTTCGACGGCTGCGACTTTGGCTTGTGCGGCAAGACCATCCGCTCGCTGAGGAGGAATATGGTAACTCCGATCCTTCCGCTGCTCAGAGACCTTGGTTTTTGCTGCGAGGAGCGGCTGAGTCAGAACAGCCTGACCGTAAGCTACGGAAAGCGGTCGAACCGCTTTTACCTTTTCGGAGGAAAGGACGAGTCCTCTGCGGCTCTGATTCAGGGAATCACGCTTGCTGGCGTGTTGTTTGACGAGGTGGCGCTTATGCCGCGCTCCTTTGTTGAGCAGGCTATGGCGCGCTGCTCGGTTTCGGGCTCACGGTTCTGGTTCAACTGTAACCCCGAGCACCCCGAGCACTGGTTCTACCGCGAGTGGATCAAACAGGCGGAGCAAAAAAACGCGCTCTATCTGCATTTTACGATGGACGACAATCCCGCGCTCTCCGAAAAGGTGAAGCGCAGGTACGAAAGCCTTTATTCGGGAGCGTTTTACGAGCGCTTTGTGCGCGGAAAATGGGTTGCGGTTTACGGCGCGGTCTATCCGTTTATGTCGGATGACGCGATGTACTGCGACCCGCCCGAGTGCGGTCTTGAGAACTTTACGATCTCCTGCGACTACGGCACCGTCAATCCGACCTCTATGGGGCTTTGGGGAAGGAAGGACGGAGTGTGGTACAGGATCGACGAGTACTACTTTGACTCGCGCAAGGAAGGCTTTCAAAAAACCGACGAGGAACACTACGCCGCGCTCAGGGCGCTGGCCGGTGGCAGAGAAATAAGGCAGGTGGTGGCTGACCCGTCGGCGGCGAGCTTCATCGAGGTTATTCGCCGCCACGGAGAGTTCAGGGCAGCGCCTGCGCAAAATAATATTGTAAACGGAATACGGATGACGTCGGGCGCGCTCAAGGACGGCAGGATAAAAATCTGCAAAAACTGTGCCGACTCTCGCCGCGAGTTCCAGCTCTACCGCTGGGATAACAGCAGGCGAGATGATGTTCCCGTCAAGGAAAACGACCACGCAATGGACGACATCCGCTATTTCGTGACTACGGTAGTATGCGGCGGCAGCGGCTTTACGGCGTTCGCCGCCAAACGATAGGAGGAAACCAATGTTTGGCAGAAAAAAACAGGCGGAGAGCAAAGCTGTTTTGCCTGTGGCGCAGACAGTGCCCGCGAGGTATTCGTCGGCGCTTCCCTTTGGCTGCAGGGGCCAGAGCCGCGCCGAGCGCGAGCTTTATTCCGCGCTGAGGGAGTCTGTGCCGATTATTGACGCGGCGATCGGGAAAATCGTGAGGCTTATGGGCGGCTTTCGGATCATCACCGAGCAGAGGTCGGCTCAGCCGATCGCCGACGCGTTTGTAAGAGAAGTCCGGGCAAACGGATCGTCAAGCGGTTTGGGGGCGTTTGTGAACGCCTACATCGACGACCTGCTGACCTACGGCGAGGCTGTGGGCGAAATGCTGCTCAATGAGAATCAGACCGGAGTATGCGCGCTTTATAACGCCTCGCTCAACGACGTTACGATCAGGGCGGGCAGCTCGCCGTTGGAGCTTGTTGTCTGCACGCGCTTTGCGGGCGGCGAAAAGCCCGCGCCCAATCAGAATCTCGTGCTCGCCTCGCTCCTGTTTCAGGAGAACGGCACCGTGCGCGGCAGATCGCTGCTTTCCGGCCTGCCGTTTATCAGCTCGATTTTACTGAAGATTTTCAATTCGATCAAAAACAACTGGGAACGTGCGGGCGATGTGCGCTTTGCCGTGACATACGATCCCAAGGGCGCGCCGTTCAGCGAGGAAAGCGCGCGGCAGATTGCCGACGAATGGAAAAAAGCGATACGCAGCGACACTGTGTGCGACTTTGTTTCCGTCGGCGACGTGAGCGTAAAGGTTATCGGCGCGGAAAGCGAAATGCCCGACTGCAGCGTGCCTGTGAAAGTTATCCTTGAGCAGGTTGTGGCCAAGCTCGGGATCCCGCCGTTTTTGCTCGGCATTTCCTGGTCGAGCACCGAGCGTATGAGCGCTCAGCAGGCGGACATTCTCACAAGCGAGCTCGAATATTACCGCTCGGCTGTGACTCCCGCGATCCGCAAAATCGTGGGCACACATCTCAGGCTTTCGGGCTGCTCCTGCGATTTCAGGCTAATCTGGGACGACGTGAATCTTCAGGACGCCGTGGAGCTCTCGCAGGCAAGGCTCAACAATGCCCGCGCTGCTCAGATCGAGAAAGAATACGGTTTGGAGGAATATGAAAATGCGTAACGACATTACTAAGGCGGCGCTTATCGGCGCGGAGGAAACTCCACCCGTAAGCGCGGAGGAGCTCACGCTCATAAACGCCTACACGCGCCGTGAGCTCAAGGCTGACGAGGTATATACCTTTTCGGTGGTGCTCTGCGACAACGACGTCGACCGCGACGGAGAGCGCTTTACGGTTGAGTCGCTGTTCGCGCTGGAAAAGCTTTTCGTCGGAAAGACGGGGATTTTTGACCACGATCCCAGCGCGAAAAATCAGGCGGCGCGAATTTATTACTGCGCGGTCGAAAGCGTTCCCGGGCGAAAAACCGCCACGGGCGACGAGTATTTCCGCCTCAGGGCAAGGGCATATATGCCCCGAACCGAGGACAGCCGCGCGCTGATCGAGGCGATTGACAGCGGCATTGTCAAGGAGGTAAGCGTTGGCTGCTCGGTGGAACGCACAGTCTGCAGCATTTGCGGACAGGACATAGCACTCTGTCCTCACCGGAAGGGCGAGAGCTACGGCGGAAAGCTGTGCTGCGGCGAGCTGCTGCAGCCGACGGACGCCTATGAATGGAGCTTTGTCGCAGTGCCGGCACAGAAGGAGGCAGGCGTGGTCAAGGCTAAGAGAAAGGAATTGAATATGGAGCAAATCATCAAAAAGCTTGAGGCTAAAAACCCATTTTCGCTGAGCAGTGCGGAATGCGTAAAGCTGCTCGGTTATATCGACTCGCTTAAGCAGTCGGCTGCGGACGGCGTTTATTACCGCGACAGCCTGACTGCTGAGGTGCTCAGACTGTCGGCCGCAGCTCAGCCCGATATTTCGCGCGAAACTATGGAGAGCGTGACAAAATCGCTGAGTGTGGCGCAGCTTAAGGAAGTAAAAAACGCCCTTGAAAAGCAAAAGGCAAAGGCGTATTCGCCCGTGCCTCAGCTCTACGGCGGAAAATCCAAGAAAAATACCGATTCCATCGGACAGTTTACCATTTAACGGAGGGAAAAATATGAACGTAAATTTTAACGGCTATGGTGAAAACGTATTGACCTTTATCGCGGACAGCGGCCTGACCGAGGCAGGCGTGCCCGTAAAAATCAGCGACGACGGCACCGTTGCAAAATGCTCCGCCAACGATGTATTCTGCGGCGTCTGCGTCGGCGTCCGCGGCGGCTACGCGGCTGTTCAGCTCGCGGGATATGTAAGAATGCCCGCTACGGCAAAAATCGCCGTGGGCTACAAAAAGCTTGCGGCAGGAAGCAACGACACGGTTGCGGTCAATTCCTCGGGCAGAGAACTGCTCGTCGTGGATTCCACAGCAACCGAAGTAGGATTTATTCTTTAATTTTAAGGGAGGTAAATAATATGGCAAAATATGAGAATATTACAATTGAGAAGGGTATGTATCAGAACAAGGGCGGCCTCACCGCCGCGCTGGAGCAGCTCGATCCCTCGGAAAACTATGTCGGCACCTCCCTTGAGGGCTTGGACGCGTTTTCACGTCAGCTCAAGCGCTTTGACATCAGGGTAAGCGGCAGAGGCAGCGACTGTGTTGAAAAGTTTTTCCGCACCGCCGACTCCGCAGCGCTGTTTCCCGAATATGTCAGCCGCGCGGTTCAGCAGGGAATGGAGCGCGCCGACATTCTCCCGAATCTTGTGGCAACCGTCACCGACATCGAGGGAATGGACTACCGCAGCATCGTTTCCGCTCCCTCAGAGGACGACAAGTCACTTAAGGTCGTGGGCGAGGGCGCATACATTCCCCGGACAACCGTCAAGACAAGAGAGAACCTTGTAAAGCTGCACAAGCGCGGCAGAATGCTCGTGGCGTCCTATGAGGCGCTCCGCTTTCAGCGCCTTGATCTCTTTACGGTGACTCTCAACCAGATCGGCGCCTATATCGCCAGAGCTCAGCTCAGGGACGCTATCGACGTCCTTCTCAATGGCGACGGCAACAACAACGCCGCGGCAAACGTTTCGGTCGCGACAAGCGGCACGCTCGTTTACGACGATTTGGTGAAGCTCTGGGCTAATCTCAGTCCCTATGAGCTCAACACCATTCTCGCGCCCACGGCGGAGATGCAGAAGATCCTGGCTATGACACAGATGCAGGACGCCAAGGCGGGACTTGATTTCCAGGGCACAGGCAAGATGGTCACTCCTCTCGGAGCTGCTCTGCTTCATGCTCCCGAAATGACGGCGGGCACCGTGATCGGCCTCGATAAAAACTGTGCGCTTGAAATGGTTCAGGCGGGCGGCGTGATCACCGACTACGACAAGCTCATCGACCGTCAGCTCGAACGCGCGGCAATTACCTGCACGGCGGGCTTTGCGAAAATCTTTACAGACGCGGCAAAGACATTGTCCTAACCGAAGGGAGATGGGTCCGTGAGCATTGAAAACGTAACCGACCGCTTTATGGCTATGGCGGGCATTGACAGCGAGGAGCTGCCTAAGTGGAGCGCGCTGATTTCCTACGCCTGCGACTTTGTTCAGTCGCGCTGCGTAACGGATGATCCCGACAGGGATCAGACACGCCGGCTTGAAATGCTCTGCGCCGTCTATGCGCTTAAGCTGTTCGGAATGTGCGGCGACAATGATCTGACCCAGTTTGTGGCGGGCGACGTAAGGCTTGCGTTGTCCGCCGACAGGCACAAACAGGCTCAACGCCTGTGGGAAGAGCTGGCGCTGCAAAATGCCGATTTGGTTCGGGTCGGCGGATTTTTATTTGGCAGGGTGATTTAATGAGTTTACTCGGTTGTGTTGACAGAGAAATCGGACGCTACGGCTCCAGCGTAAAAATAACGCAGGAGGGCAGCTCCATAAACACGCGCGCCTTTCTTGAGCCGCTGCGCTACCGCAATAAAATCTATATCGGCGGAGAGTATCATCAGCTCGGTTTCCTGCGCAGAGAAAAGTATCTTTATGTCGGAAAATCTATCCATAAGCTGATTGAGAACGAATCTGTAATAGAAATGAAGGGTGATAAATATATTGTAAAAAGGTGTGAAACCTTCTATGTAAAGGACACGCCTGTTTACGAGTGGGCTATTTTGGTGCCCTTCGGCGAAGAACTGGAGGATGATTATGACGCAGATACAACGTAGGATTGACAGGCTGATACTGCGGCTGAAACAGCAATATTTGCTGTCGGATATCAGATTCGTGCGCGAATACGGCAACGAAAGGGTTGAAACCCCCATCAGGGGACTCCTTGCGGTGATTAGCGTTGTGAGCACCGCGCGCGACAGAGGCTACCTCGGAGGCTTCCTTTCATCAACGGTCAGGGGAGAAACCTACGGCGCAAAGCTGGAAATCAGAGTTTACGCTCCGGCGTGCGAAAACGGAAACGGGCTTTCCGAGATCGTGGGCGATATCCTCTCGGGGCTTGAAAGAGCGGACGATGAAAAAATAATCACCTCAGCTTCGGCGACCTCGATTGAGTTCGACCCGAATATGAATGCGATTTACAGAACAGTGCAGATCAGCATTGAATTTTGCGTGTGCGAGGAGGATTAGCGTGGAATACAGTTTTGAAAAGGGCGGCGATGTGCTTGTCAGGGTTAACGGCGCCGTGCTCGGCGGCGTTAAGGAGCTGAAGCGAAGCGTCAAAAACGAACCTTATGAAATACATCAGTTCCTTACCGACAAGCCGGTCGCAAGGCTTGTCCGAAAAACCTACGAGCTGGAATTTGATCTGCGCTGCGGAGAAGCCTGCCCGTTTGAGGACGATATTGTCAGCATAAGCGTAAAGGACAGGCAAAAAACCGAAATATATACCCTCTGTGCGGTGAAAAAGCTCGGCAGCAGCGCGCACAGAACGGGAGATGTGGAATATCACGCGGTGGTATCCGCAGAGGAAAGGAGCGTTTTATTTGAATGAGCTGTTATTTGAGCTCGCCGAGGAAAACACGGCAGGCGGCGAATACGACGCGCTGAGCGAGCAGCTTGAGCTCGAAAGCATACGCTACAGCAGGGCGCTTCCCGAGGAAGAGGAGGCGAGGCTGCGATGAATCTTGTACCTATGCGCTTCAAGGGAGTCGAGTGGCACCACAATCCGCGCGAGATCTCCTTTACCTGCGAGCAGAGCGTAAACGAGCTCGGGGCGCCTTTCGGCAAGGCGTACATACAGAACACCGGGCGAAAAAACACGGTGATACGCGGTGAGGGAGAGCTTTACGGCGACGACTGCGCCGAACAGTTCGCGCGGCTTCTGAAGCTGTTTAAAGAGGGCGGCGCGGGTATTTTGGCTATTCCGAAGCTCGGCGCGGTTTACGCGGTTTTTGAGAACCTGAAATTAAAGGGATATCCGAAGCCCGACGTGCTGACCTACAGCTTCGTTTTCCGCGAGGTGATGGAAAAGGCCGCCGACAATTTCCCGAAAACCTGTCAGGCGGCGGCAGGCGATACCCTGTGGGATATTTCCTACCGTTTCGGCAAACCGATCGACAGGCTTATCGCGCTGAATCCGTGGGTGAAGCGCCCTGATGAAAATCTTGGCGGAATGGAGGTTTCACTGTGCTGAAATACAAGGTGATAATGAAAAACCAAAGCGAAAAAATGCTGGACGGCGTGCTGACGGCTGTGATGGACAGCGACTCGGATGTGCCTGCCGACAGCCTCACATTGACCTGTCCCTATGATTCGGAGATCAGGCTGCACGGCGACAGGCTTAAGGTGCTTGACGCGGACAAGCTCGTCTTTACCGGGCAGCTCGACAACATCTCTGTGATAAAACGCGGCAGCGGCGTTATTCTTAAACTCAACGCGCGCAGCAAGGCGGCGGAGCTGCTCGACAACGAGGCCGAGCCCGTAACCTACATCAATCCTTCCGCGTCACTGATAGAAAGCCGTCATCTGCGCCCTTTCGGAATAACGTTGAGTGAGGTTGACAACGTGCCCTACTACAACAAGTTCAAAATTGACAAGGGTATGTCGCACTGGCAGGTGCTCAGAAACTTCTGCCGCAACCGTTATCAGTGCGAGCCGAGGATCTCTGGCGACGGAACGGCTTATATGCTGGGCGTTCCCAACGGCGGCAGCGTTGTGTTTTCGGACGGCGGCGACGGAATAACGTATTACGGGATCAGAGAAAGTCAGCTCCGTCACCGCATCATCTCGGAAGTTAAGCTCAAGTTCAGGCAGAATAATACCTACAGCGGCACCCTTAAAAACAATAATCCCGACGCTCAGGGACTTCGCAGGGTGCGCTATGTAAATACCGCCGCCGACAAGACGAATCTTATTACCGCCGAGGAGATGATAAACAACAGCAACCGCGCAGGATACACTCTTACGCTGCGCTGCGCGGGCTGTCACTCGGATCTGCTGGGAAGCCGCGCCGCTGTGAGCGACAGCGTTCTCGGCGAGCTCGGCGATTTGTCCGTTAAAAAGGTCAGATACTATTCGGACGGCAGGGGCGAGTACAGCGAGATTACTTTGAAAAAGGAGAAGTTTTGATGTGGCTGTTAAATTATATAACACAGAATTCAATTTCAACGCCCGACGCGGTTAAGGGAGAGCTGAGCGTCAGCGCTACGGGAGGGACCTCGGTCGTTTCTTCCGACGAGCACAAGGAGCTTGAGCTTTGCTTTCCTTACGGTGTTGTGAGCGTTCCGCCTGCGGGAGAGCGCGCGGTCGTGCTTCCGCTTTCCGACGGCGAGGTTGGTCTCGGAGTCTTGTCGCGCGGAATAGGTCTTGAGGAGGGCGAGCTGATGCTTTATTCAAAGGGCGGCGCGTCCATAATCCTGAAAAACGACGGCAAAGTGTTGATAAACGGCAGGGAGTTTGGAAATGATTGACGCAAAAATAATTGACGGCGACGTGGCGACCGACTTCGGCGCAAGATTTTGCGAAATAAGCGGAACAGACGCGCTGTTTCAACGCGCGATTGTTTGTATGACAGTGCCCAGAGGCAGCTTTATCTACGACAGAGAGCTGGGTGCCGGAATGTGCGCTCAGAACAGCGCCGCAAAGCGCGAGCTGTCCTTTGACGAGGCGCTGGCAAAATATGAAAACACCTCCGTGCGCGTCACCGGAATAACCGGTTCGGCGGCGGAGGTGCTGGTGACAATTGACGGCGAGAGCCGCGAAATGGAGGTGCAGAGCTATGGAGACGTATGAGGAAATCTACAGCAGAATGAGAGAGCGCTACTGTGAGGAGCGCGGAGGAGAGTTTGACGAGGCAAGTGACCTGGCTATCCGCCTGAGAGTGCTAGCGGGAGAGATCTACAACGCGCAGACTAACCTTGAGTGGCTCAAGCGGCAGCAATCTCCGCTCACTGCTACGGGCGAAAGGCTCGATATGTTCGCAATGCAGCGCGGACTCGAGCGCCGTGCGGCGACAAAAGCGAGAGGCGAGCTGCTGTTCAGGTTGAACGAAGTAAAGGATACGTCGGTTGTGATTCCGAACGGCACGGTCGTTTCTACCGAAAGCGGTTCTCCGGTGAGGGTGCGCACCACACAGGACAGCGTAATTCCGCCGAACACCTATTCGGTATCTGTTCCCGCCGAGGCGGAGCAGGCGGGCTTTCGCGGAAACATTCTGCGCGGCGAAGCGGTTATTCCCGTCAGCGTGCCGTCGGAGGTCGATTCGGTCACGAACGATATTGATTTTATGGGCGGCGCTGACGAGGAGGGCGACCTCGCGCTGCGCGAAAGGATACGCGAAAGCTACGTCAACCGTCCCAACGGAATGAACTCCGCCTATTACATAGATCTTGCGACGTCCGTTGACGGGATCGACAGAGCGGGCGTGGTTCAAAAGCTCAGGGGAGCGGGCACTCTGAACGTTTACGTCAACAGCGTATCCGAGAGTGTGAGCGACGCCAAGCTCGCTGAGGTCCAGGCGCTCATTGAAAGCCGCCGCGAGCTGAATGTGGATGTGCTGGTCGTGCGCGCTTACGGCACGATGTTTGATATGGACGTTACCGTTTATGCCAAGTCGGGCTACGAGAGAGCGGAGGTCATCGACAAGTGCACGGCTGCGCTTGAAAGCTACCTGACCTCGCTCCCCATCGGAGGCAAGCTATATTTGTCCTCGCTCGGAAAATACCTGCTCGACACGGGCTGCATTGAAAATTATGTGTTTGCAAATAATATGACTGACTTAACAGCTCCGGGCTCGGGCTTTTTTGTGCCGGGCGACGTGCAGATAGGGGTGGTTCTTTGACGAGCTATGAGTCGATGAGGAGCAAGCTCCTGCCGCTTGGCCTTTACAGGCTTGCCCAAGGAGATGTGACCGACAGCGAGCTCAAGGCGTACGCCGAGGGACTCGACATACTGTTTGACGCGCTTGACGAGATGGAGCGCGAAAGCTTTATTCCGACCGCACAGAGCTACGGACTGAGCGAGCGCGAAAAGTTCATCTTCAAGGAAACCCCTGAGCTGACCGTTGAGGAGCGGCGCGCAAGGCTGCTCGGAATGGAGCGCAACTGGATGTGCGACGCGACCGCAGCCGGTTATTCTCAGTTTTTGAGCGACTGCGGACTGGAGGATTTCAGCGTTGCCGAACACCCGACAAGGCAGCGCGTGAACGTGTACATTGACGACGATCTGACCGAGGGCGAAAAGACGCTCATCAACGAAAAAATCGCAAAGGGGAGCCCCGCGCATCTGAATGTGTTTGTCACTCACCACGACGGAGTGACCGTGGAGCTATAAAAAGAACCGCTATGAACCGAAGTTCATAGCGGTTTTTTTGCTTATTGAACTATTGCTTACGCCTTGCCGACAGAGCCGAAGAGCTCCATCTTTTCTTTTACGGTTTCCTTGATAGCTTCGGCGCCGGGAGCGAGGAGCTTTCTGGGATCGAAGCCCTTGCCCTGGAGATCCTTGCCTTCTTCAATGTACTTTCTGGTAGCCGCAGCGAAAGCGAGCTGGCACTCGGTGTTAACGTTGATCTTGGAAACGCCGAGCTCGATAGCTTTCTTGATCATATCAGCGGGAATGCCTGTGCCGCCGTGGAGAACGAGAGGCATATCGCCTGTGAGCTGCTGGATAGCGTCGAGAGTCTCAAAGCTCAGACCTGCCCAGTTTTCGGGATATTTGCCGTGGATGTTGCCGATA
>ONIJ01000197.1 GCA_900317875.1 uncultured Eubacteriales bacterium | reverse complement strand
CGCCTCCCTTAATTCCTTAAGAATTTTCTTTGTTTTGTCGGGCGTTAAGCTGCCGTAGGTGTCCTCGTTTATCATCATAACGGGAGACAGCGAGCAGCAACCGAGACAGGCGACGCATTTCAGCGAAAACAGTCCGTCCGCTGTGGTCTGTCCGTCGTCAATGCCGAGCTCGTCCTTGATCGTCTGCAAAATCAGTTCCGAGGAATTGACGTGGCAGGCGGTACCCTGGCAAAGCATGATCAAATATTTGCCGACAGGCTCAAAGCGGAACTGTGTGTAAAAGGTCCCGACGCCCATGATCTCGGACGTGGCGATCCCCGTTTTTTCGGAAATCAGCTCGATCGCTTCCTTGGGCAAATAGCCGTAGATATCTTGCGTGTGCTGCAGAATGGTAATCAAGCTACCCTTGACTTCAGCGTATTCGCTGAAAACACCATCCAACAAAGACAGGTTAATCGTTTTTTTCATTTTTCTCCTCCTAAATTGTATATACAGCAAAAACGCACTCTCACTTTCGTACAAAGGAGAGCGCGCTTGTTGACTTGTTGGTAATCTTGTCTGATCAGGGTGTACAATTTGCATTGGTAAATTTTTTGGTAAAAAGGCAAAACAAGAAGCAAGTAGTACACCCGTTTGTCAGCAATAAATTAAATTGCGGTTACTTATCAGACCACACCCTGGGCAAGCATAGCGTCGGCAACCTTTTCAAAACCGGCGATATTCGCACCTACAACATAGTTGCCCTTATAGCCATACTTTTCCGCCGCAGCGTCAATATTACGGAAGATGTTAATCATAATGTCTTCCAGATTTTTGTCAACCTTTTCAAAACTCCAAGAAAGTCTCTCGGAATTCTGGCTCATCTCCAGCGCGGAACAGGCTACGCCGCCGGCATTTGCAGCCTTGCCGGGAGCAAACAGAACGCCTTTTTCTTGGAAAAATTCTGTAGCTTCAAGCGTGGTGGGCATATTCGCACCTTCCGCAACAGCGAGAACGCCGTTATTGACAAGCTTCTTCGCGTCGTCAATACCGAGCTCGTTCTGCGTAGCGCAGGGCAACGCGATTGCGCAGGGAACATCCCAAACGTTGGAGCCTTCCGCTTTCTTGTCGTGATAGACGGCAGAAGGACGGGCTGCGGCGTACGCGTCAAGACGAGCGCGCTTGACTTCCTTGATTTCCTTGAGAAGCTCTACGTCGATGCCCTCTTCGTCGTAGATCCAGCCGGTGGAATCAGAGCAGGTGACGACCTTGGCGCCCATCTGCTGTGCCTTTTGGATCGCGTATATGGCTACGTTACCTGCGCCGGAAACACAGATGGTTTTGCCGGCGATATTGATTCCGTTTGATTTCAGCATTTCGTTGGTGAGATAAAGAAGTCCGTAACCGGTAGCCTCTGTGCGCGCAAGCGAACCGCCGAAGCTCAGACCCTTGCCGGTGAGCACGCCTTCATAAAGATTGCGCATTCTCTTGTACTGGCCGAACATGAAGCCGATTTCGCGTGCGCCGGTGCCGATGTCGCCTGCGGGAACGTCAGTGCTTGCGCCGATGTGGTGACAGAGCTCGGTCATAAAGCTGTTGCAGAAATTCATAATTTCATTGTCACTCTTGCCCTTGGGGTCAAAGTCGGAGCCGCCCTTGCCGCCGCCGATAGCAAGACCGGTCAGCGAGTTTTTGAAAATCTGCTCAAAACCAAGGAATTTGATAATGCCGATATATACCGACGGATGCAGGCGAATACCGCCCTTATACGGACCGATGGCAGAATTGAACTGCACGCGGTAGCCGATATTGACATGCACCTGACCGTTATCGTCAATCCACGGAACGCGGAACTTGATTTGACGCTCCGGCTCGCAAAGGCGCTCCAAAAGCGCGAGCTTTTTATACTTTTCCTCATTTGCCGCGATTGCAGGACGAAGAGAGTTCAAAACTTCTTCAACAGCCTGCAAGAACTCGGGTTCGTTGGCATTTTTCTCTTTTACTTTTGCCAGTACTTCATCAACATAAGACATTGTTTCTTCCTCCAACATAGATTTTTGATCACTCCAAAATAACGCAAAAAAAGGCAAGGGTGCCTCAGACTTTTCTTGTCTGAGACACCCTTGCCTCAACATTCCGCATTATACGCCTATAAAACTTATTTGTCAATAGCTAATCTGAAAAAACTTATACTAATAATCATAATTACTCGACGGTGACGGATTTTGCAAGATTTCGCGGCTTGTCAACGTCGTTACCTTTGTTGACCGAGGTATAATACGCCAAAAGCTGCAT
>ONIJ01000191.1 GCA_900317875.1 uncultured Eubacteriales bacterium | reverse complement strand
GTACCGAGCAGGGTCATCGCCACAAAGAGCAATAACCGGTACAATCCGTTGATAATCGCTTGATCTGTCATAGTTTTTCTCCTTATTTTCCTCAATCGCCGCCGTTACAATATCGTCAAAATATTCCATAGTATTATAATAAACAAAAATTATAATAAAATCAATATTTCTTCGTAATTTACCTGTTCCATTATGGAACATCCCCCTTGAAATGATAATAATGAAATCATTGTGTTTTGATGAAAAATGCGGCCTGCATCCAAAGCGGCGGCTGTCAAAAGCTTTTTTGACAGCCGCCGGTAGCTTTTTCGTTAATCGTCAAAGCTTGCGTTGAGGTTTTTCATGGTGTCGATCGTGATTTTGCAGCCGGCCTTGATGCTTTGCATAATGATTTTCATCGTGCTTTCGGGAACGGAAACGCAGCCGCCTGTGTAGGGCTTTCTGTCTCCGAAGCAGTGGAAGAAGAACGCATAGCCGTTTTTCACTTCACACTCGGAGTTGTAGCCGAGATTCAAAACATATTGGTACTGATACTGATACTCCGTGATGTGCTCGCTTTCCTCGGTGTCGAGCTCCGGGACGTCCTTGGTGGATACCAGCTCGTTGAAGTGGTTTTTGGGATCGCCCGACCAATAGTAGGTATCATCTACCTTGGTATACTCCATTTGGCAGCCGGGATTGTCGGCAATACCAAACGCTTTGTCGATCGTAAATGTTCCGACAGGGGTCAGCGCCTCGTCGATATTCGCTTTTCACAAGCCGTCAAGACCGATGAAGCCCGGAGCGGAAATGATTTTCTGCCATTTGCCGTCCTTGTCCTTTTCGTGCATGGAAACGTAAGCGGTGTTTTTGTCATAACCAGCAACGACGATCAGCTGCTCTGAGTCCTTTGCGGCGTCGAGTTTCGTTACCCATTCAGGTGACGCGCCTACATTGTGACGGTCAGAATACAGGGTTGCCTGCTGTTGTGAACAGCCCGTGAGCATTGTCGCTGCGGAAAACGCTGTCAGCGAGGCGAGAGCGAGAGCGATTACTTTTGATTTCATTGTTGTTTTCATCATCAAACATTCCTTTCATTTTATTTTTCTATTGTATACATCTAATATACATCATATCATATTCTCGGGTACAATTCAATTCTTTTGTGCGGTTTGGAATACGGCGATTTGAACAAAATCAAATATGAAGAATTGTAAAAAAATTGAAAATGGTTTTTCTCCGGTTTTTACTATCTGTTGCTGTGGTTAACCATATGGGAACTGAATGCAAAAATCACATCCTTGCGTTTCGCGGATTTGAGAAACAAATAATTTTCAACTAGGTATTGATTTTTTGTTTGATATGCAATATGCTTAGAGAGTAATATGTATATGATTGGAGTGGGCTAAATGAAAAAACAATTGATCAGTATTTTGCTTGGATTGTCACTTGTGATTTCCCCATGCGCTGCCCTGACTGTCAGCGCCGCCGATTCGGGTGCGGTCACAAAAAAATCGGTGCCGACTTATCTTTACGGTATGGATAAACAAACCGAGCTTGAATGTCTGTTTACGGAGGCGCTTCCCGAGGTCGCCTATGTTGCACCCGAGGATTACATGAGTCATGTTTTTGCGGTCGATGCTGTCCAGACAAAGAATCCCGACGATACATATTCCGTAGCAAACAAGAACGGAACGATGGTCGTGGATCCCAATGCCGACACGATTTATTTCAATAATTTTGAAAAGCTTGCTCTGAGCGACCCCAATGTGGAAGGCTCTCCTTCGGACAGCTATTTCGCGAAAATGCTCCCGAAGGAGCAAACAGCCGAGACCCGTCCGGTGACGCTCGATCTTTCCACCTATGGCATTGATCTGATCGAGTATGAGGGCAAGGTCTATATGCCGCTTCCCACGCTCAACGATATTTATACGGTTACCTATAATACAGCCGAGTATCTCAACGGAAGCATCTATTTTGCGCACAGTACTGATTTTGGAACCGGTACCAGCTATTATGACAGAAGCTCTTTGTATGATATTATGGATTGCACGCCGGCAATGGCGGATTACACATACCGCGAGCTGTGCTTTTTGATAGATCATTTCTACGGCAAGCCTTCTTCGGCGCTGATCGCGTCCGCTTTGGAGAACAATGACTTCGACAGTATGCTTGATACGCACAGCGAGGATTCGCAAGCGGCAAAGAGACTTTTGAAATCGACAAGCAAGAAGGATTATTTTCTCGGGCTTATGCGCATTGCCAACGAGTTTTTTGACGGCGGTCACACGACGTTGATGATGGATTTCCTCATATGCACCCAAAAATATCCCGGTTCTGCTCTCGCGAACTATATAAATAAAGTATTATTAAACCCTGAAACAGAAGATGAAAAAACGGCAAGGTATGCTTTTCTCCTTTATGGGATGAGGACGATGCCGGATGAGACGATCACGAATGACAAGGAGACCGCGCTGCAGAATTATACAGCCGTTAAGGAATGGGAGGATGGACAAATCAAGCTTTTCGTTCAGAACGACACGGCGCTGTTCTGTTTCGATAGTTTCCTGAACGAATCGGTCGCGGCGTTTAAATGGTCGCTTGATTACGCGAAGGAGCACGGCGTTAAGAACTTTGTTATCGACCTTTCGACCAACGGCGGCGGCAGTACGACCGTGGTGAGCTATATGATGGCGATTGTCACCAACAAAAGGAACCGCACCAACGAAAACGGCGTCCATTTCTTCAACACGCTGACAGGGAACCGCTGTGACGAAAAAGCACAGCTTGATTTGAACCTTGACGGCGTTTTTGACGACCGTGACAAGGAGGTCTTCTATGACTTCAATTTTGCTGTTCTCGCGTCCTCGTCGTCTTTCTCCAGCGCCAACACGATGCCGATCATGTGCAAGGACAACGGCGTCTGTGTGCTCGGAGAAAAAAGCAAAGGAGGCGCTTGTGCAGTCGTCTTTCCGTTTACTCCGGAATCCCACTTCTTATCGCTTTCCGGTCCGTTAAGGACTGTGTCGGAAACCGGCCTGGACGTCGATAAAGGAGCGCCTGTGGATTATGAGCTTGTCGAAACAAAGACCATTAC
>ONIJ01000093.1 GCA_900317875.1 uncultured Eubacteriales bacterium | reverse complement strand
ATACCTTTGCATTTGAAACAAAAACCGAGCGTCTTGTTTTTGCGAAACACCCGATTCCGGCGCCCGCGGCAAAACTCCCGAAGCTACGGTTAATCCTGCCGCTTCGGGAGTTTTTTCATTGGCTTTTTCAAGACTCACGCAGCGTGTGTCTGATTCTGCTTTTGAAGCAGCTCCTCAAAAACGTCCTTGCATTTAAGCCTGACGGTGACGCTTCCGTCATCGTGGGCATAGATTTTGTCGATAAATTCGAGCAAAATCGGGCGTGTCAGGCGGTCAATATTTCGGTGCTTCAGGAAGTGCCCTGCTATTCCGTCGTTCGTTTCCGCATTTGCGCTTTCCTGACGCGACTGCTCTAACATTTCGATTTTCTCATCCAGCGCAGCGAGTTTTTGATTGAGCTTCTCCTTTTGGCGCAGGAACTCATTCTGCGTTAAAAGCCCCTGCTGCCAAGTCGGGTAAAGGTTATCTATCATCAAAATACATTCCTCGCGCTCCTTTTTTTGTGAGGCAAGATTACTTTTGAGATAATCGTACTCGGCGGTTTTCCTGCTTTGCCTGAGCTGACGCGCGATATGCTCGTAATCTGCGGCAAAGTCGATAATACCCTTTAGGTAGGACAGCACCGCAGACTCTAGCATATCGATACGGACGGTGTGATTTGTGCAGGCGTGCGGATTTTTCTTCTGCTTGGTGGTGCATTTATAGTATTGATAAACGCCGTAGCTGTGCTTGTTCGTCTTTTTGCTCATAACGTGTCCGCAGTCCGCACAGAAAATCATCCCTGAAAACAAATCCGGATTGCCGCCGCGCTTGCTGCCGCGAAGGTTTCGGCGGAGCAGCTCCCGAGCCTGCCAAAAGACCTCCTTGCTGACGAGCGGCTCATGCGTGCCGGTCACTATAATGCGCTCGGACTTCGGCAAAGAGCGGCATTTGTGGATTTTATAATTTATTTTTGTGTTGTAGCCCTGCACCATATTTCCGATATACATTTCGTTTTCGAGCATTCTCCGCACCGTGCGCTCGCACCAAAGCCCGTCGTTTTTGCTGTTTTGAGCAAAATTAAAACCGTGAAGCTGCTTGTAGCGCGTCGGATTAGGTATGCCCAGCGCGTTGAGCTTTTTGACTATTCCCAGAATGCTGCTGCCGCAAAGATATTCGTGAAAAATCATCCTGACAATATCCGCTGCCTCATCGTCGACAATAAGTCTGTGGCGGTCGTCAGGAGCTTTTTTATAGCCGTAGCTTGCAAAGGCGCCTATAAACTTTCCCTGCAGACGGTGATTATTAAGCGTTCCGCGGATATTCACGGAAGTTGAGGCGGCGTAGCTCTCGTTTATTACGTTGGTTACGCCGATCGAAATGCAGCGCGTTGCGGCGTTCATTCCGTCCCCTGCCGTGTCGATCCCGTTATTGAACGAGATAAATCTCACGCCCTTTTGCGCGAAGTAATTGTCGATCAAATCTCCGCTCTCGGAATAGTTCCTGCCGAGCCTCGACAAATCCTTCACCATCACGCAATCTATTTTTCCGCTGTCGATGTCTTGCTTCAGCCTTAAGAAAGAGGGACGGTCATAGGTTGTGCCCGAAACGCCGTCATCCACATATGTGTCTGCAAGAACGATGTCGGGATGGAGCTTAAGCACGCCTGTTAAAATCTCCCTCTGATTGGAAATGGACTCGCTCTCGGTCTGTCCTCGGTCGAAATCTTCCTTGGAGAGCCGAATGTAAAACGCCGCCTTCCAGATCCTTCTGTCGGGCTCAGGCTGTCGGTTATTCCGAAAATCCATAAATTCACTTCCTTTGAATCCTCACGAGGCGCACAGCGCGTCCGCCAGCGCCTCGGTGCAGGTTTTTCCGCCTTCAAACTCAATTTTGACTATCAGCTTATCCGAGCGAAAGCGATAGGGATTACCGATTTTACCGATAAAGCTCTCCGCGAGCTGTGGAGGCTTCTGATTAGCGTCAACAGTTGCGCTGCCGATCTGCATAAGCGGCTCATCGCCGCCTGCGCGCCACCTTGCAAGCTGTTTTTCATCAAACATAAGCATCAACCCTTCCGCTTTATTATCGGCAGATTTGTTCGTGTTTAAACGTCAAATAAAAAAGCCGCAACGTTATTTCGGGCGCGGAGGCAAGATTGACGTCGGCGGCGCAGCCGTGCTGCATTTTTTGCTTCTGCCTTTCACGACAGGCAAAGGCGGCGAAAAAAATAAAAAAGCATTGACAATTTATGAATATCGTTTTACGATTAAATCATAAAACTCCCCTTTCTGGAAGAATAAGGATTACTGTTATGGATTTTGCAAAAAAGATATACCGTCAAAAGCTGCTGTTTTCTTTTTTAATGTGCTTTTTTATCGGTTTAGTTATTTCCGCTGCCTGCGGATTCAGATTCGGATATTTCACCAATGACGATTATCAGCTTTCGCTTCTGTTTGCAAAAGGCGAATCTCACAGCCTGTATGTTAATTTTTTCCTCTCATCGCTTATGTCGGCAATTCAGCCGTCGGTGCCGTCTGTCAACGTGTTTACGGTATTGCAGCAATTATGCTGCTTTTCATCTGCCGTGATAATAGCGTATGTTATTCTGAACAAGGCGGGTTCGTATTTCGGCCTGTTGTTTTCGGCGCTTATCAGCTCATATATCTTCATTTCCGACGTCCTGCTTATTCAATACTCCCAAACTCCTGCGGTGATGCTCACGGCGGGAACAGCGCTGGCTTATCACGCCTCGATGATTGAAAAAAACAGAAAGAAAAAAACAGCTCAGATCATCATTTCGGCAATAATTATGGTGATTTCCTCACTGTTCCGCTTCACTCCGTTCTTCGTATGCAGCGGCTTTGCCATTCTGTTTTTTCTGTGCGTTGTTTGTTCAGCCTTTTCAAAGACGGAAAAAACAGCACCGTTTAAAACGAGGATCACCTGTGCAGCGAAAAAATGTATGCTGCTCATCGTCACCGCTGTATTATCGTTTTCTGTTTCGCTGGGGCTTTTTATCGCGTCGGAAACGATTAATTCACACGATCAAAACTATGGCAGATTTGTTGGGTACAATGAGGCTCGAAGCAGGATAAGCGACTACGAAACCGCACCCTATTACGGCAACGAAGAATTTTACAACAGCGTTGGAATAAACTCGGAGGCAGAGCTGATTTTGTTCCGCAATGACAAAACCGAATACAATGCCGAGGTTTTGAACCGCATAGCCGATTATTCCGAAAAAACGGTTCAAAAAGGCGACTCAAAACCCGTTTACGCGATAAAAAATATTTTCGGCTCGGTCGCTTCAATTAATGACTATTTGAATTTGCCGGTCAGCGGCAATTTGTTTGCGGTTTTGATTTTTGTTTTTGTGATCGGGCTTATCGCCCTGATATTCTTTGTGTACAATAAAAAATGCAGGAAAAAAAAGCTCAGCCTGTCAAGACAGATAATTCTTTCGGCAATTATTCTGTCGTGGCTCCTGTTCTTTAATTACACGTCGTTCAATTATCACAATCTGATGTCCCTGCCTTTGCTTGCGCTGGTTGCTGCGGCGTTTCTTATCGACAGCAAAAGCAACGCCTTATCCTGCCTTTTGTTTTCGGTGGCACCGATAGGTCTGTATTTGTACCAGAGTAATTTCAGAATAAGCTATCGGGTTTCCCTGGCGTTTTTGTTTCCGTCGATCATATTTATGCTGATTTTAACTGATTTCCCAAAAACAAAACCAATCGGAAGGAATGCTCTGCAATTGATTTCCTATTTCGGAATATCGGCAGGTATGGCGGCGGCAACCGTTTGGTGCTTCATAAATTATTACCCTCAATGTACGCTCAAAATGGATTATAAACTCAGAAGCTATATTGAAAACAGCGAAAACACCTTCGTTGCGGGCGTGCTGACAAACGCCTGCATCGACGAGGGATACTATAACTCGCTGCTCGTCCCTGACATTCCCAAAAACGAAATTATGCTGGCTTGGAGCAATTCCTGCAACTTTTACGAAGCTGATTTAAAGGAAAGACAGATAACCGAGCTTTTCCCGGATTCAATAGACAGCGACATTCGGTTCATACTGGAGGGCAACGGAATAATCAGCCTGGAACAGCAAAAAAAGAATTATGAAAACTTTTTTAATTATCACTATTTCGGCGGAAAGCACGCCGTGACTTTTGAACCGGAAAGCATAATCGATTACCGCGTTGACTGCGATGATCCTGAGAAAAATATCCGGGAGCTCGGAATATTCAAGGCGGTCAGAACCGGCGTAAAGTGACGGCTCATCCGCTCGTGCGGCACGGCGCCGCCGACAACCGCGCCGAATTCAAATAATATGTCAAAAATATTTCCGATTATATCTTCCACGCAGCCTGATTATCTGATATAATTGAACCAAATATAACTTTGGGAGATGATGTTATGTTCAAAAGGGTATCTGCCTTGCTTTTGAGCCTTTGTCTTTTGGGGCTGACGGCAACCGCGTGTGGCAATTCCGACAGCAGCAAAAGCAGCAGCAAAACGAGTGAAGAAAGCTCCCGGGCTGAAACGGAACCGACAACCGAAATCAAAACAAACCTGCCGAAGATCGATATGTCGAAGTGGCTGTACAGCGAGGACCAGGAGGTCTATTATCAGATCGGCGTTTCCTACTGCGAAAAGCCCGCTGATGAAACCTATGAAAAATTATCGGTATTCGTGCCCGCCGCGTATATGGACGGAACCGCCAATGGCGACGGCACCTTCACCTGCAATCTAAACGGCAAGGAGATCAACAGCTACACCTCCTCAACAGCTCCGATCGTAATGCCGATCAACACGCCCGGCTACGCCTCGGATCCCGCTTTTGAAAACGACGAGGAACTGATAAGACACGTACTCGGCGAGGTTACCAAATACACCTCCACGGGCTTTGTGTTCGTTCACTCGGGCTGCCGCGGCATTGACGAAGGCGCCCCCGCGGGAGTAACCGACCTTAAGGCGGCAATCCGCTATCTGCGTTACTGCGACGACGTGATCGCGGGCGACGCCGAAAAGCTGTTTGTATTCGGAATGAGCGGCGGCGGAGCGCAGGCGGCGATTCTCGGCGCAGCAGGCGACAGCGAGCTCTACACCCCGTATCTGAAGTCGATCGGCGCGGTCGAAGGCGTGTCCGACTCCGTTTTCGGCGCTATGACTTGGTGCCCGATCACCGACCTCGACACCGCCGACGCGGAATATGAGTGGATGATGGGCAGCAGCCGCACAGGACGCTCCAAGGAGGAGCAGGCGATTTCCGACAGTCTGGCGGAGGCTTTTGCCGATTATGTCAACAGCGCGGGCTTCACCGATAAAAACGGCAACGCGCTGACGCTGACGAAGTCCGAGGACGGAATTTATCAGGCAGGAAGCTATTACGATTACATCAAGAGCGAAATCGAGCGCTCGCTCAACAACTACCTTTCCGACTCCACCGCCTCAACAGACGACGCTCAGAAGTACATTGACAGCCTGAACGCGGACGAAAAGTGGATCAGCTACGACAAGAGCACCAACACCGCGAAAATCACGAGCATTAAGGCTTTTGTAAAGCACTGCAAGAACCCGTCGGATTTCGTTGTAGCCTTTGACAAGCCCAAGGGCGAGAATCCTCTGTTCGGCTACGGCGACTGCAAGGGCGCTCACTTTGACAAAATTCTGGCGGATATTCTGACAAAACTCAACATCGAATACGCCGCCGAGTACAACGCGGATCTCGCCAAGACCGATTCCTTCGGCAACTCGGTCGAGTATCGCGTTAATATGTACACTCCGCTCTATTACCTTATGAAGAGCCGCGGCGGCTTCGGGAAATCAAGAGTCGCTGAAAACTGGCGTATTCGCACGGGCATTGAGCAGATGAGCACCTCTGTGACGACCGAAATCAACCTCGCGCTCGCCCTTGAGCACTATGACGGAGTAAAGAGCGTGGACTTCGAAACCGTCTGGGCACTGGATCACACCGAAGCTGAGCGCACGGGCGAAAGCACGGATAACTTCATCGAATGGGTAAAAGCCTGCTCGAAGGCGTAACTGCCGCGCTTTTCCGAGAAAGCACAGACAGCCCGCCGTAATCGTTAACAATTATTTATAACAGCAGCCGCTGCGGTTCATTCTCCGCAGCGGCTGAGTTATTTATTATCGGGAGTGCCTGGGCGCCTTGATTTTTCGCTGCTATTGCGGCGGAAGAACAGATTTGTTTTGTGTGGCGTAATAATCGGTCAGTTTCTCAATAACCGCCTCAAACGCCTCAAAGTCCCTCAGCTTAACCGTGAAAGCGCCGTTTTCGCGGATCAGTATTTTGTCTATCAGCCCGACGAGCATCGGCCGCGTAAGCGTTTCGGCACCTTTGAAATCCATAAAGCGTTTTGCAAAGGCGCTGCCGCTTTGAGCTTCGCATTCGAGGCGCGCCTTTTCGATTTTCAGGTTTTTTATCTTCATATCGAGGTTTTCGAGCTTTTTGTTCAGATCAGCCCGGATCTGCAAATACTCGTTCTGAGTGATCATCCCGTTTTTCCAGTCGGGATACAGCTCGGCGGCGGTTTGAAGATTTTTTTCGCGCTCCTTCTTATGCAGCTCAATAGCTTGACAGATCAGCTCCGCTTTGCTTTTTTCAACGCGGTTTGCCGCCGCTTGATTTTTATACTGACGCGCCACCTCCGCCATCATCCTTATGTACGAAATGACCGCCGCTTTCAGTCTGTCGGTCCTCACGGTGTGGTTGGTGCAGGCTTCGGGGCTTTTTTTCTGTTTGGTTGCGCATTTGTAGTAGCAATAAATTTTACCGTTCTGACGGTTCACCTTTTTGTGCATTGCCTTTCCGCAGTCGGCGCAGTACAAAAAGCCCGCGAACAAATCCGCCTCGCCTGTGTTTCTCCCGCTGTGAAAATTCCGCGCAAAAAGCGACTGCGCCTTTTCAAAGGTTTCGCTGTCGATTATCGGCTCGTGCGTGTGCTCCACGATGATCCACTCGTCGCGCGGAACCGCGCGGCACTCGTGCACCTTGTAGTTCACCTTGCGGTTCACGCCCTGAACCATATCCCCTATGTACATTCGGTTCTGCAAAAACCGGCGCACCGTTCTGTCGCTCCAAAGCCCGTCGTTTTCCGTCCGCGAGTTGAAATTGAAGCCCTTTTGCCGCTTGTAGAGAGTCGGGTTCGGGATTTTCAGCAGATTCAGCTTTTTGGTTATTCCGAGAATGCTCCTGCCGCCGATGAAATCGTCAAAGATCATCCTGACAACGGAAGCTGCGTCGCGGTCGATTATCAGCCTGTGACAGTCGCCGGGATCTTTTTTGTAGCCGTAGCTTGCAAATGCGCCGATGAATTTGCCCTGAAGGCGATGATTGTTGAGCGTGCCGCGGATGTTCACTGAGGTCGAGGCGGCGTAGCTTTCGTTTATTACGTTGGTTACGCCGATCGAAATACAGCGCGCGGCGGCGTTCATTCCGTCGCCCGCGGTGTCGATACCGTTGTTGAGCGCGATGAACCTCACGCCCATTCTGGCGAATTGGTTGTCGATCAGATCTCCGCTGAGGGTGTAGTTTCTGCCTAAACGGGCAAGATCCTTGACGATAACGCAGTTGATCCCGCGCTGCGCGATGTCCTGCATAAGCCGCGACCAGCCGGGACGGTCAAAATCAGTGCCCGAGTAGCCGTCGTCCAAATAAATGTCGGCAAGCTCCATTTCGGGGTGGAGCCTGAGGTATTCCAGAAGGATCTCGCGCTGATTGGTTACAGACGCGCTTTCGTTTTTCTTCTCGGCGTCCTCCTTTGAAAGGCGGATGTAAAGCGCCGCCTTCCACGGCTTTACCTCGCGGGAAAACCGGCTTGATCTGTCCTTATATTTATCTGTCATATTGACCTCCGCAATGATTTTAAGATGTAAAATGCCAATAAGCAAACAGCGCATAGCGTTCTATTGACATATCTTCGGATACAAATTATAATATCGATTAGAATTGTTATTTTACACAAAGTATCGGAGGGATCGTTTTGATCAGTAAGTCGCGGCTAGCCGTATTTTTTTCATTTTTTGCTTTTGTAATAATTAATTTCCAGTCCCATATTACCAGAGTTGTTATCGACTTGATTCTCTCGTCGGCTCTCGCATTCGCGGTCATCAAATCAAAAGTCCGCATCAGAACGGATAAGATTTTTTTCCGTGACAACACCACCGCTTTTGCGGTTTCGTGTTTTATCTCGCTGATATTGGGGCTGCGCTTTTATAATTACTGGACGATTTCGGGCGCGGTAACAAAAATATACTTCGGGAACGCTGCAATCGCCAACATTCTTCTGATTATTGTTACCCTGCTGCTGTCCGCAGGCTCTTCCTTGATATTAAGCGCAGTGATAAGCAGGCACTACAATTCTTTTTATTCCTTAAAAACCCTGAAAGCCGACAAAAAGATCTCCGTCAAGGCTTTCGTTACCATACTGATCACCTCGGTCGTATGCATTACCCTCTGCTCAAAATGCTCCCCGATTTATCCCTTTAACGACTGGTTTGACACGAACTGCTTTTTTACCGTCGGCAAATCGGTAACCAACGGAACCGTATTGTACAGGGATATTTACGAGCAAAAAGGACCGCTGCTGTATTTTATGCATACGGCGGCGTATCTGGTTTCACATACCTCTTTCCTCGGAGTGTATTTCTTCGAACTGATCTCCTGCTTTGCATTCCTGTTCATCTCCTACAAAACGATGATTATATTTACCGATTCCGATATTTCCTACACGATCCCGATTATCGGAACTATTATCTACGGCTCTTTTGCGTTCACACGCGGAGGCACGGCGGAAGAATACTGTCTTCCCTGTCTTGCGCTGTGCAATTATTTCGGAATGAAAGCGCTGGCTTCAAAGAAGAAGATCTCATTTGCCCAATGCTTTGCTGTCGGTATCACATCAGGCGCCGTTTTATGGATCAAGTTTTCGGTGCTGGGCTTTTACATCGGCTTCGGATTATTCTTTGCTATTCTCTATTTAAAAAACAGATGGATCTCCGATATTCTTAAAAGCCTCCTCGCTCTGGCGGCGGGCATTGCCGTAATAAGCGCGCCGATCCTCGCCTATTTCCTATTCAACAACGCTCTGCCTTACGTTTTCAAAGTATATTTTTACGACAATCTGTTCCTGTACTCGGTAAACGGTTCGGGAAACACTGTTTTCAGCACCGTAAACAACCTGTACTCCGGACTGATAAATGTATTCGAAAACCACTTCCCGGGACTGATATTCATTTTTGCGGGTATCTTCTACTATTTACGCGATCGCCGTCAGCTGGCGCTGATTACGGTCACGTTTATCTCGTCATTCTTTTTCCTCTTTTCAGGCGGCCGCCATTATGCCTATTACTCCTTCGCGCTGTCCGTCTTTGTGCCATTCGGTTTTCTGCTGTTCGACAGGTTGTTCAGAAGTGCAGCCGAATTTATTCCCGAAAAAATCAAAAACAAAAAAATCACGGTCGCTTCATCTTACGCCGTGCTCGGTGCCGTTTGTCTTGCGATTATGTTAAACACCTGTCCGAACATATATCTGCTGAAATATCAAAAAGACGATATGCCTCAGTACAAATTTGACAAGATCATATCCGAAGTTGATAATCCTACCCTGCTCAACTACGGATTTTTGGACGGAGGCTTCTACACCGTAAGCGATATTATGCCTACCTGCAAATACTTTTGCGGTCTGAACATACCGTATCCCGAAATTCAGGAAACTCAGGATTACTATGTCAAAAACGGTTTAACCGATTTTGTCGTGACATATAACGAGCCTCTTGCGGAAGATATGAGCGGCAAATATGAATTTGTAACTACCGAAAAGTTCGAATACAAACAGTTTTATCTGTATAAAAGGGTATGACTCACTCGCCGAAGTCAGGATTATGTATGACCGTTTCAATAACATATTCCTCTGCCTTCCTTCGGCTTTTCAGCTCTGCAAGCGCCTTTTCAAAAGCTTTCTGCGCTCTTATGTCTACCTCGGTGATTCTGTCAAACAATCTTTTCTCCGACAGCATAGCCAAATACTTCCCGTAGTCGGTTTCTATCAGATAGCTGCGCCAGAGAGCGCCCCAGAAGCCGTAGGTCGTTTCAAGCGCACGGCTTACAAATTCAATTGATTCTTCGGATGTTGTTTCGGCGGCTTTTCTGCTCATAGTGATCCTCTTTCATAAACAATTATTGTTTATGGTCTTATTATACACACAGCAGGTGCCATTGCCGCACCCATATTATTCGCGTCGGTTACGCCCGCGTTTATTATTTTTCCGATTGATGCGGCTGTGATTTTGGCTCCTTTGCCGCCAATTGTCAGCGCGCAGCAGCCTGCGCCCGTGACCGTCCACTGAGCTGTAGGCGTGCGCACCGCTCCGTATTCCATCGGAAAGCGGTACTGCCGCTCAGCGGCGCAGAAGTGCGAGGACGTTACGCACAGCGCGTTATTCGCCGCTCCGCTCTCCACAAAAACCGCGCCCATTGCGAGCGCCTGCGCCATCGTTGAGCAGGCTCCGTACTGACCGAGATAGGGGATCCCCAGCTCCATTGTTCCGAATACCGAGCCCACGCATTGATTGAGCAGATCGCCCGCAAACACGAAATCAAAATCGCAGGGAGAGAAGCCGCCCTTCTTCATCGCGAGCAGCGCCGCCTCGGTCTGCAGGCCGCTCTCAGCCGATTCAAAGGTTTCCTCGCCGCCGCGGCTGTCGTAGACGACCTTGTCAAAGCCCTCGCCCAGCGGCCCTTCGCTCTCCTTTTTCCCGACAACAGAAGCGTATGACGAAATTGTCGGTGCACTCTCAAAAATAACCGTTCCGGTTCCTATTTTTTTCATAAAAAAACCTCCGCTATTATTGTTAGCGAAGGTTTTGTTTTTATTTATTTAATTTTTTACGGCTGAGGAGATTCATTTTCCGGTTGAGCCGCCTGTGCTTCGGTCTGCGGAGGACTCTGCTCTCCGCCGCCGTCACCCGACGAGGACTGCTGCGAAGCGCCGCCCGACTGTTCGCCCTGAGATGCAGGCGCTGTCTGAGTCTGGGCTTCCGTGCCGGCAGAGCCGCTGCCCGAACTTCCGCTGCTGTTGCTGCTGTCATCGCTGTCGGTATCAAGGTCGTCGTCCGCCGAGAAGCCGGAGCCGTTGTCGAGATCGTATTTGGATTCGGGAAGCTCCTCGCGCTTCACCTCTTTGCCGTCCTTGAAATAGATGCGCCACGCCTTTACGGTGTAGCTCGACTTGTTCGAGTCGGTCATCTGGTTGTCGGTTTTGATTTCGTCGTAGCTGGGATCCTGATATCCCCAGAAGGTCGCGTAGAGCACGTTGCCCTCAACCTTGCACTCGAGGAACATCTGATACTTTGTGATGTTCTGGAGCGTCAGATCAAGCGCGGGATAGTCGATCGTAGCGTCAAGTCCCGAGGGAACATAAGCCGACGCCCACTTGTGATTGTAGCGCTCGACGATCTTCATATTTGATTTGATCGCGGCGTTGTAGATAGTTGAGCTCGCCTGACAGATACCTCCGCCGATGCCGTCGATGATCTTGCCCTCGGAGATAACGTGAGCGGGCTTGTAGCCGTTTGATTCAAGATTTGAGTCGCCTGTGCAGGTGTTGAACGACCACTGCTCGTCCGGAGCGATGATCGAGCCGTTGCACGCCTTGAGCGCGATCCTCATATTTTCGGTGCCGTTCTCGGTGTTGTATGAGGTTGTGTCGTATGAGCCGAGCTCCACGATGTTCTTCTTGAGGAAGTCTGCGGTAACCTCGGCCTTTTCCTCGGTTGTCAGCGCTTCTATCGACGACTCGCTCTTGCCGCTTCCGAGAGAGGTTGAAATCTTTTTCTTGAGGTCGCCGCCGTCGATGGTGAAGCCGTTCTGCTCACCGGCGAACTCAAAGCGGTTGCTCGCAAAAGGATGGAACTTGGAAACGTAAGCGTCGGTGGCTTCCTTGTTGTACTGTTCACAGATTTCGTTTGTTTTGCTGCTTATCGAATCGTCCGTGGGCTTTGCCTCAACAGTATACTCCTTGCCGGAGGTCGACTTCTTTTCCTCGGCGTCCTTCTCGACGCGGTCGAGGACCTCGTCGATGTTGTAGGTGTACTCAAAATCATTCTGGTCGAGCGCCACCTCGGTTCCCGCGACATTGACGGAAATTTTGACCGGCTTTATGAAGCTTGTCTTATTGCTTTCAAGAAGCTCGCGCGCGTCCTTGATCGTCTTGCCCGAAATATCCACACCCGAGATTTTGGTGTTATCGGCAAAGATGAACTCGCCGTTCGAGTTTCTTTTGGGACCGTTGTTGTCCGAGGGGTTTAAGGCGTTGAAGATAAAAAATCCCGCAACTCCCAGGGCGATAACCGCTCCTGCGATAATTGACGCGATTATAATCCTGTTTTTATTGTTATTGTTGTAGCTGCTGTCCGAATAGCGCGAACCGGATGAGTTGTCGCGCAAATAGCTGCCCGAAATGTCAACCATTTCATCGGACGCCGCGTAATTGTAGTTTTTGCTATATCTCATAATCCACCCCAAACTGTATTTGGTATTCTCCGTCGCCAACGGCGGCAAACGGGATGATATTGTTATTAAATCAATAGCCGTCGCTTTCCCGGCTTACAAAAGCAACTTCTCCGTTGCAGCTCCCGCCGGATATACTATTGCTACTTGTAGATTATTGTACTACAAAAAAAACCAAAAATAAAGTGGCAAAACACAAATATAAAAATTTTTTTCAGATTTTTTTTTGTGAAAAACACATCTAACCTTTCACCTGACTGTCAAATACCTTTCGACGCGTTTTCACTTTTGTCCGATTGTCATATTTAATCCACTTTTAAAAACAGACAATTGATTTAAAATATCTGTTGAAAAATCTGCTGATTTTCAGTATAATAGGAATAATAAGGTATTTTTTCTATTCTGAAAAGCGAAATCTTTAGCTTCAGGGAGCTGAACATATGAACATACTTATAATATCAGCCTCAACGGGCGGAGGACACAAGCGGGCGGCAGCCGCGCTTGAGGATACGTTCCGCCGAACAGATCCCGACGTTCGCGTCACTGTGATCGACGGGCTGAAAGCTATCGGAAAAACCTATGACAAAACCGTTGTCCAGGGCTATTATTTCCTCGTTAAGAAGGCTCCGAAATTCTACGGCAGCCTCTATAAAATAACCGACAAGGAAAACCTGATGTACAAGGCGGTTATGAAATCGAACTCATCGATGTCGAAAAAGCTGCTTGCGGAAATCAACAAGCACAATCCCGACGTGATCATAATCTGTCACGCCTTCATCACCGCTATGGTGTCGAAGCTGAAAAAGAAGGGCAAGCTCAACGTGACCGCAATCGCCCTGATAACCGACTACGACGCACACCGCACCTACATAGCGCCAAACATTGACGCCTATGTTCTCGCGGAGCCGCAGATGGTGCAAAAGCTGATTGACGAGTATCATGTCGACGAGGACAAGATTTATCCTCTGGGGATCCCCACCTTTGAGAAGTTCAACGTTCCCGGAGCAAAGGAGGACATCTGCCGCAGAGAGGGGCTTGATCCCGGCAAATCCACCGTTTTGCTTATGGCGGGTTCCTTCGGCGTTTCGGACGTGCTCGATTTTTATGAGGACGTCGCGGGCATTGACGAAAACCTGCAGCTTATAGTAATTACGGGCAATAACAAAAAGCTGTACAATAAATTCAAAAAGAGGATCGCGTCGCTTGGCGCCGAGGCTCGCACAAAGCTGCTGTTCTTCGTTGACAACGTCGAAGATTATATGCACATCTCCGACCTGATCATCACAAAACCCGGCGGACTTACAATCACCGAAAGCCTTGCCTGCCACCTTCCGATGGCGATTTACAACGCCTTCCCCGGGCAGGAGCAGTACAATGTTAACTTTCTGCTCAAGCAAAAAGCCGCGGTTTCAATCGACAGAAAGCAGGGCGCAAAGCAGGTTTCCGAGCTTCTGCAATCACCCGAAAAGCTCGAATCTATGCGCGAAAACTGCATACGCCTCTCACATCCCAGCGCAGCTCAGGATATGTTGAAACTGGCAATGGAGCTCAGCGAGCCGGCGCCCCCGGAGGAAATGGAAGTATGAAAAGAATAATCAGCGCAATTCTCGCCGCGGCTCTGTGCGTTTTATCGCTTACAGCCTGCAGTAACGACGAGGAGTTTTCGGACAGCGAAAAGCTGCTCAAAAAATATTCGCGCAGCGATGACGCGACAAAAACCTATAACTATTCCGACGGCGCGACCGATCCGCCAAACGCATACAACAACTACGCCGCAGCAGTCACCGAGTTCTCGCTTAAGGAGCTCTCCGAAATTTCAAAGGACAGCGGCGAAAGCTTTGTTTTTTCGCCGGCATCATCCGCGCTGCAGCTTGTAATGCTCGCGAACGCCGCCTCTCCCGACATCCGTCAGGATATTCTGCTCGGCTTCGGCGGAACCCTCGGAATTGACGACCTCAATCCCTGCTCGTCTTATTTTATGAGCAGAATGGAAGCCGTCAGCAAATCCGGAGACAAAACCGACGCCTGCGTAAAGCTCGGCGGAGCTTTGCTCGTTGACAACAGTCTTGACGTAAAGACGGCGTTTTTGCAAAACATAAAGGACTTCTTCGGCTATGATGTTCTCAGATATAAATTCAGCGGCGAAAACGCCTCGAAGAAGCTCAAGAATTATTTGAAGTCCTACACCTCGAACAGCGGCATTTCGCCCGACGGCGACACCGCTGATCTCGTGGGCGCGACCAAAATTTCCGACGCGTGGCTCGACGGCTATTATTCCGACGCGGAAACTGACGTTTTCAAGGGCAGCGACGGCGAAGAGGAAATGGATTTCTACAGCTCAAACGAAATTAAGATCCACACCGACAAGGCTCAGGGCGTAATCAAATACACCGCAAAGAATCCGCTCAAGCTGGTGCTCGTTATGCCTGATGAGGGGACCTCAATCGAAGATTATCTCAAGAGTTTCAACAGTCAGGAATACAACGACCTTCTCAGCAGCGTGGACGTGACAAAGAGAACCACAGCGGTAATTCCCGAGTTTTCGGTAAAATCGCGCTCCGAGGCGTACGAGCTCTCAGAGCCGCTTTCAAACTGCGGTTTTTCCTCGGTTTTCAGCGGCAAGGCGGGACTGTCGGCGCTCAGCTTCAAGGAAGGCGCCTGCTTCGGCGAGATGTATGAGGTGCGGCCTGACTTCGTCTTTGACAAAGACGGGATCAACTCGGGCAAGCTCAAACCCGAAAACGACGGCGAAGAGCTGCAAAAGACGGACGATTCGGTAATATTTGACCGCCCGTTCATCTTTATGCTCATCGACAACGAGAGCAATATCCCTGTTCAGATGGGAATTTACAGGTAAATAATGTCTACTGAACAAACCCCAATTTCAAACTGCGGAAAAGCAACGCTAATATCTCCGCCCTCAACTTCTCGATCCTCCTCAGATT
>ONIJ01000185.1 GCA_900317875.1 uncultured Eubacteriales bacterium | reverse complement strand
TGCAAACGGTCTGCTCCCCGCAGGTGAATACACCTTCGGCGACGATTACAAGATGATCAGATAATTATCTCTCTTTTGAGAGGGCTCATCCTTCGGGATGAGCCTGCCGCGCAAAATCAGTGCCTCCACGCGGCGCGCGGCGGACAACGGAGCTCGCTCCGGCCGAACTGATGATAAGGGCAATTATAATGAAATTATTGATGATTACAACTATTGCGGGAACGCAAAAGTTTTTCCTCCCGCTGATCAGGGAGCTGACAGATAGGGGAGTGCAGGTGGACATTGCCTGCAGCAGATCCGAAACTCTGCATCCCGATCTTAAAGAAATAAGTCACGCCGTTTTTGATATTCCTTTTTCCAGAAGTCCTCTCAGCAGGGGCAATCTTACCGCGAAAAAGCAGTTGAAAGGAATCGTTGAACAGGGAGAATATGATATTGTGCATTGTCACACTCCCGTCGCGGCGCTATGCACGCGCTTGGCGTGCCGCAAATCCCGTAAAAAGGGACTAAAGGTCGTTTATACCGCACACGGCTTCCATTTTTATAAGGGAGCTCCTCTCAAGAACTGGCTGATTTTTTATCCCGCTGAGTGGCTGTGCAGCTTTTGGACCGACCTGCTCATAACCATCACCTCCGAGGACTTTAAGCGCGCGCAGAAAAAAATGCACGCCAAAAGAACGGAGTATCTTCCGGGCGTCGGAATCGATGTGGAAAAATTTCAAAATGTTTCAATTGATAAGAGCGCAAAACGCAGGGAAATCGGCGTACCGGCGAATGCGCTTCTTCTTTTGTCGGTAGGAGAACTCAATACAAACAAAAACCACAGCTTTGTCATCAGGCTGCTGAGTCGTTCGGAGCTTGCTTCGGTGCACTATGCGGTCGCAGGCGACGGAGAGAAGGACGCCGAGCTTAAGTCGCTTGCGCTTGAGTCGGGCGTCAAAGACCGCGTTCACCTCCTCGGCAGACGTAACGATGTTGCCGAGCTGCTTCACGCGGCGGATGTGTATCTGCTGCCCTCAATAAGAGAAGGGCTTAACGTTTCGGTAATGGAGGCAATGTCTGCGGGATTGCCGGTGGTCTGCAACGACATCAGGGGCAACGACGATCTTATAAAGAACGGAGAGGGCGGATTTCTTTGCGCTCTCAACGATGAAGGCGCGTGGCTCAACGCGATATGCGCGCTTGCAGAGCTTCCCGAAAAACGCGGGAAGATGGGGGAATACAACATAGTTGCCTCGGAGCAGTACTCCATGGGGCAGATTATTGAAAAGACATTGAGTCTTTACCGTGAAATAACGGAATAAAGCCTATTCCAGAAAGGACGGTGATATTTTTGACTTTAAAAACTCGGGATTCGGGTTTTGGATACCTGCACCCTGCATATGCGATCAGTCTGCTTGCCTTAGGAATGATAACAGCGTCAATGTACGTTTTGGCTCAGCCAAGGTATTCGGCGATTATTATTATTCTTTTTGAGGTGGTAACCGCGGTTATCAATCCGTTTTTGTGTATGGCGGGAACGATTACGGTATCTCTATTTTCAAGTTCGATTTTTTCGGGCAATATGCAGGCGGTACTTTCGTTTATCGTACTGCTGAGTCTGTTTTTCCATAATCTTGATATGCTCAGACATTTTCAGAATTCGCTGTTTATGCTCGCTGTCATTATAATTCTTCCCGCTTCCTATCTGTTGGGTGTGAGCCCGAGCTTAAACATAGCAATACTGATGCTGCTGTGTATGTCAAGAGTTTTGCTTATGCTCAACACTCCGCTGGAAGATAATATGGGGATCGTAGTAATGGGCTTCATCAGCCTGGGAGTCAGCACGGTGATGTACTTCCTTGTGGGCTTGACCCGGGGGCTCAACTTCATATCTTACCGCAGACTCAGCTTTGAGGGAGATATTAAAACGGTTGCCGTTTCGGTTTCGTTTGCGCTGATGATAATCCTTTTCTGCAGATTGGAGAGGAAGAGCGTATTCTCGAATTTCGGGAACATCTTCATAGATATTGTGCTCGTTTCCTCGTTTCTCCTGATTATGCTGCTCACCGTTGCGCGCGGCGCTATTATCGGCATATCGGCGGGACTGCTCGTTTTCCTGCTGGCTTCAAGACGAGGCAGATTCACGTTCCTGATTTTTATTCCGATCGCAATAGCGGTGATCGCCGCAGCTTCCTCGTTCATCAATATGAATAATTTCTTCATAAAGCGCCTTTTCCTCAAGGATGAGATCACCGGTTTCAACGGGCGCACAAAAATCTGGGGCTACTACATTCGGAAAATAGTAAATATGGGTCCGCTGCGCATTTTGTTCGGCGCCGGACCGGGAAATATCAGCCGTATCGGAACAACGGGACGCTACGCACACTCGACCTTCCTGGACTTCTTTTTCTCATACGGACTTGCGGGTTTCGTGACTTTGGTGATTTGCGAGATCAGACTTCTGATCAAGACCATCAAATCCGGCAATCCGATCGCTCTCGCAATTACGGTTTCATCGATCGTTATCTTTATTTCGCACGGAACCGCCGCGAACCTTCTGATGTTTACAATGCAGGTTCTTATGTTCACCATGGCTGCGGCAGGCAGCACGGATTACGAAGCTGAGGAAGAAGCAGGTGAAGAAAATGAGTGACCTTAAGAACTGCTATCATTTATTCAGGCACCGCTTTTACAAGCTGTGCGGGATTACACGCGTCAAAACCAACAGGTATGGGGTAAAGCTATATAACAAGGTCGGCTCCGACCTGTTTCCCGAGCTTTTTTCGCGGCGCGAAGAAATCGCTCCGGAGGAGGTTTTTCTGGGCTTTGACGGGCTTAAGGACGAATATACTCTCCTCGACGTGCCGATGGCACAATCGCCCCATTTCGATATGATCGACAAAATAGCAAAGGGAGAGGATATTTCCTCCTGCGATTATATGCTCCGCGAGTACAGGGGCACTCTGGACGGGCGTTTCGGCGCGGACGTGCTTCCTAAGTCGCACGTTAACGCCTGCCGCAAAGCAGAGGAAAAGCTGGCGGCGGGAGAGACCGAGCCGCCCGTTTTGTACAGGCTGAACGGCAGACTGTATGTCTATGACGGAAAGCATCGTCTGGCGCTCGCTCTGCAAAAGAAAATGAAAATCGAATGCTTCGTAATTGACGCTGCGCATATCGCCAAGCAAAGCTATGTTGCGATGATGTTCAAAAAAATGAAAAACAGGGCCGGGTATTTACAAAACTCGGCTCATATAAAATCGCTGCTCTCTTTGATCGAAGGAAAAAAAAGGGTATTGGTTGTCAACCGCAACCGCACGGAAAACCTGGGCGATTATGCGATCGCTCAGTCTATGGTCAAGCTGTTTACCGACAGAGGCGCAGTTGCGGATTTGGCTGAGCTGAGCGATGTGAACGGAAAAAGGTTTGTAAAAACCGATTATTCCGGCTCGTCCCGACAAAGCAAGCCTCGCTTGTCGTCTTTGAAACGGAACCGGCTCATCCGCGCTGTCGGACTGCGCGTCATCAATAATTCGCTGTATCAGCTTTTGCGGAGCAGTAAATACGACAAGGTGATCATAGGCGGAGGAGAGCTGCTGCAGTCGAACGGAGTGTTTCCGTCGGCGCTTGACAGCTGGACGCGCGTGAGCCGCCGCAGACAGCCCTCTGCAAAGATAATCCTGTTTGCAGTGGGCGCCACTTCGGTTTTTACTCCCAAGGATAAAAAGAAAACGGCGCGGGCGCTTGGCCGCGCTGACCGTGTTTATGTCCGCGACATCGCGTCGCAGAATAACTTGGCCGAGGTGTTCGGCGTTGGTTCCGAGCTGATTTGCGACGTTGTTTTTTACAGCGGTTCAGGGCGTGAAAGCTCCGCGTCGAACAGGACAAGAATACTTTACGGAATCACTTCATTTAAAAGAGTCAAGAGATACGGAATGCTTTCCGACGCCGAGGAGAGCTACTTTGAGCTCTGCCGCAAGGAAATCGAAGGGCTGATCGAGCAGTTCCCGTCTGCGCAGCCGGCGCTGTTTTACACGATCACCGATGATTACCGCGCGTGCGTTGATTTTAACAAAGCGATGCAGGAACGCTTCCGAGTCAGTTATCCCATTGCGGATACCGCTGTTCCCGAGAAGCTCAGGGCAGCCTATGACGAGGCGGTCTGCGTGGCTTCACCGAGAATGCACGGCTGTATTCTGGCAATCAACTCAGGTGTTCCGAAGGTGATCCCGATCATTATCTCTCCGAAAATGGAGGCGTTTGGCTCGGTATATTCAGACGGCTTTTCCCCGGAAAAGCTCAGAAGAATGCTGGTTGACGCAGCCGATGAGGTTCTCGGCCTGTAACGCGAGGAATTAGTATGTTGATTTTCACACTTCCTTCTTGGTATAAAACCGAGAAGCATCCCGAAAACTGTATTTTTATTTATGAGCAGATGCTCGCGCTGCAAAACGAGGGACACAAGGTTATCGTGCTCAGCGTTCAGCCCTGCCGGATCGGCAGGCGCATTGCCGACAGATGCGTCGACGACAACGGCATTATCACCTACTATACCTACGTTTCCGCGCTCACTCCGTCAAAACTGCGCGGCGTGTTTATTTCATCGTTTAAAAAGGGACTTGAAAGGCTTTTTGAAAAGGCGTCGGCAGAGCACGGAAAGCCCGATGTGTTTTATGCACATTTTTCGTTTGCCGCAGGCGCCGCCGCTCTTCC
>ONIJ01000148.1 GCA_900317875.1 uncultured Eubacteriales bacterium | reverse complement strand
TGCAGGTAACAGGACTTGAACCTGCATGAAATTGCTTTCACATGGACCTGAACCATGCGCGTCTGCCAATTCCGCCATACCTGCGTATGCTCTCTGTTTTTACACGGCGAGAGTGACCGAGACGGAGCATATCGCTTAATCCGCAAGTGCTATTATACCAAACATCTTCGAGAATGTCAATTGTTTATTCAAAATTATTTGTAAAATTAAGTATTTGACCTGTGGGTACCGCAATGATTAAAATTTTGTAAAAATTCTTTATAATATTTATTCCGCCGTTTATTTGTGCTATAAATATATAAGTATGTATTTTCAATGGGCTACAGGAGGTTAATCTATGAAAATAGGCTTTGACAATAATAAGTACCTTGAAATGCAGTCGCAGCACATCCGCGACAGAATTGCGAAGTTCGGCGACAAGCTGTATCTCGAATTCGGCGGAAAACTTTTTGACGACTATCATGCTTCGCGCGTTCTGCCGGGCTTCAAGCCCGACTCAAAGCTGCAGATGCTTATGCAGCTCAAGGACGAGGCGGAAATTGTAATTGTAATCAATGCCGACCACATCGAGAAGAACAAGGTGCGCGGCGATTTGGGGATCACCTATGATCTTGACGTGCTCCGCCTGATCGATCTGTTCCGCAGCCGCGGACTCTTTGTTAATTCCGTGGTGCTGACACGCTTTGCGGACCAGCCGACCGCTGTTAAGTTTGAAAGCAGACTGATCGAAAACGGTATCAATGTCTATCATCACTACTCGATTCCGAATTATCCCACGGACGTCGACCTTATCGTCAGCGACAACGGCTACGGCAGGAACGATTACGTCGAAACCTCACGCCGGCTTGTCGTCATCACCGCTCCGGGTCCCGGCTCGGGAAAGATGGCTGTCTGCCTTTCGCAGCTCTACCACGAGCATAAGCATGGGGTAAAGGCGGGCTATGCCAAGTTCGAGACCTTCCCGATCTGGAATATTCCGCTCAAGCATCCCGTGAATGTCGCCTATGAGGCGGCGACCGCCGACCTCAACGATGTGAATATGATCGATCCCTTCCATCTGGAGGCTTACGGCGTCACCACTGTCAACTACAACCGCGATATCGAGATTTTCCCTGTGCTCAACACGATGTTTGAGCAGATCCTCGGCGAGTCGCCCTACAAATCTCCAACGGATATGGGTGTCAATATGGCGGGCAACTGCATTATCGACGACGAGGCGGTTTGCGCCGCGGCAAATCAGGAGATCATCCGTCGCTATTACGCGGCGCTTGCAAACAATACAAAGGGCGTCGGCTCGCCCGATGAGCCGTACAAAATCAGTCTGTTGATGAAGCAGAACAAGCTCACCACCGCTGACCGCGCGGTGATCGCTCCCGCTCTTGAGAGGGCAAGGGAGACGGGCGCTCCTGCGGCAGCCATTGAGCTTGCCGACGGTAAAATCATCACCGGCAAGACCTCGAACCTTCTGGGTGCGTGCTCGGCTATGCTCCTGAACGCTCTGAAGTCGCTCGCCAATATTCCCAAGGAGGTTGACATTCTCGACGCCTCGGTAATCGAGCCGATTCAGAAGCTCAAGGTCGACTGCTTCGGATCGAACAATCCCAGACTTCACACAGATGAAATCCTGATTGCGCTTGCGATGTCGGCGGTAACGAATCCCACCGCGAAAATCGCAATGGAGCAGCTTCCTAAGCTGCGGGACACCGACGCTCACGCGAGCGTAATCCTCTCGGAGACGGATATGAGAGTCCTCAAAAATCTCGGGATCCGCCTGACAACCGAGCCATCATACGAAACAGAAAGACTTTACAGAAAATAAGAAATCTCCCGCGCCGAATCGGTGCGGGAGATTTTTATATATAATAGGAAAGAACATTATACTATTCAACGTCCTGCATTGCATCGTAGCCTGTTTCGCCTGTTCTTACCTTGACAGCGTCCTCAACATCGTAAACAAAGATCTTGCCGTCGCCGATGTGACCGGTGTAAAGCGTCTTTTTGGCGGTTTCGATAACCAAAGCCACAGGAACCTTGCAGACGACGATGTCGACCTGAACCTTCGGAAGGAGGTTAGCCTCGATCTGAACGCCGCGGTAGTATTCGGGCTTGCCCTTCTGAGCGCCGCAGCCGAGAACGTGAGATACGGTCATACCTGTGATGCCGATGTCCATCATAGCGTTTTTGAGCGGTTCAAGACGAGATTCCTTGCAGACGATTTCAATTTTGGTGATCTTAGGAACGCCTTCGGTGAAGGTGGGAACCTTCTTGACCGGAACGGCGTCAGCAACGGGAGCGTCGCCGCTTACCATAACGGGAGTGTGGTCGCCTTCCTCGATGTACTCGGGAATCATGGAGAAGCCTGCGTAAGCGGAAGGCATATTGTGTTCTGTCGCGTCAAGGCCGGTAACTTCCTCCTCGCGTGAAACGCGGAGTCCGAGGACAGCCTTGATAACGAGGAATACGATCGTCATTGTTACCGCAGTCCAGCAGGCGACGGAAGCAAAGCCAATGAGCTGCAGTCCGAGCAGCTCAAAGCCGCCGCCGTAGAAAAGACCTACGAGCTTGTCGCCGGAAGCGTTTGCGATTGAGTAGCCGGGAGCGGAGTCTGTTGCGAAAAGACCGACAGCAAGGGTGCCCCAGATACCGTTCATCATATGAACGGCGACCGCGCCGACAGGATCGTCGATGTGGAGCTTGTAGTCGAGGAGCCATACGCCGAATACAACGAGCAGACCTGCCACAATGCCGATGACGATAGCGCCGAGGGCGTCGGTTACGTCGCAGGGAGCGGTGATTGCTACAAGACCTGCAAGTGAAGCGTTAAGACACATACTTACGTCTGGCTTGCCGTACTTGAGCCAGGTGAAAATCATACAGGTGACTGTTGCAAGCGCGGGAGCGACTGTGGTGGTGAGAAATACTGAGCCGAGCTGTTCAACAGAGGTAGCTGCTGCGCCGTTGAAGCCGTACCAGCCGAGCCAGAGAATGAATACGCCCAGAGCGCCGAGCGCAATGTTGTGACCGGGGAAGGCGCCGACTTTTGTGACCTTGCCTTCCTTGTTTCTCTTGAATTTGCCGATACGTGCGCCGAGGATCTTGGCACCGATGAGAGCTGAGATACCGCCGACCATATGGATCGCGCAGGAGCCCGCAAAATCATGGAAGCCGATCTGACTGAGCCAGCCGCCGCCCCAGATCCAGTGAGCCTCAACCGGGTAAATAACGGCTGAGATTACTGCGGAATACACGCAGTAGGAGAGGAACTTTGTGCGTTCTGCCATAGCGCCGGAAACGATAGTAGCGGTGGTTGCGCAGAACACAAGGTTGAATACGAAGTTTGAGAAATCAAAGTCAGCATAAGCCGTGAAAATATCAAAGCCGGGCTGACCGATCAATCCGACGACGTCCTCGCCCATGAGGAGACCGAAGCCGATAAGAATGAAGGTGACGGTTCCGATACAGAAGTCCATCAGATTCTTCATAATGATATTGCCTGTGTTTTTGGCTCTGGTGAAGCCTGCCTCGACCATTGCGAAACCCGCCTGCATCCAGAACACCAGCGCGGCTCCGATCAGGAACCACACGGCGAACAACTGCTTGTTCGTCATTTGAGTAACCAGTTCTCTAACCGATTCACTCATATTGATCACTCCTTCTGAATTTTTGCATGACACAACGGCGCGTCCCTGAACCGTGGTTCGGGAAACGCGCCGTTGCGTTGTCATATGTTAGCCTATCGGATGATAGCAATTTAAGGTAACTTGATTATTCCGATCACTCAACCGTAACCGACTTTGCGAGGTTCCTCGGCTTGTCAACGTCGTTGCCTTTGTTTACCGAGGTGTAATATGCCAAAAGCTGCATCGGGACTGTAGCCACCATGGGCATAAGCGTCTCGTTGATTTGGGGAATACGGATCATATAATCAACCGCTTCCTCGTCGATTTCGGCTTTTTCGTCGCAGATTACGATTGTCATAGCACCCCTCGCCTTGACTTCCTTTATATTGGAAACGGTCTTTTCGAGCAGGGTGTTCTGAGTAGCCACCGCGATAACCGGCATTCCTTCCTCAACGAGGGAGATCGTGCCGTGCTTCAGCTCGCCGGCGGCGTAGCTTTCGGAATGGATGTAGGAAATCTCTTTTAGCTTAAGCGAGCCCTCCATCGAAAGCGCGTAGTCAAGTCCGCGCCCGATATACAGTAGACTGTCGGCTGTAATAAGCTTGGTAGAGATGTATTGGCATTCGTCTACGACCTTGTTGATTGCCGCGTCGATAACCTCGGGAACCTGTTCGAGCTGAGCGGTGAGCTGTCTGCACTTTTCCTCGTCGATCTTGCCCTTGGCGAGCGAGATCTCAAATGCCAGCAGATACATAACCGAGAGCTGAACCATATAAGCCTTGGTGGAGGCGACGGCAATTTCCGGACCCGCGTGGGTGTAGATCACCATATCCGCCTCGCGGGCGATAGAGCTGCCCTTAACATTAACGACAGCCAGCGTTTTTGCGCCGGTGCCTTTAACGAGGCTGAGCACTGCCTTGGAATCGGCGGTTTCTCCCGACTGGCTGATGATGATCACCAAATCGTTTTCGCCGATCAGCGGATCGCGGTAGCGGAATTCAGAGGCAATGTCGACCGTGACCGAAACTCTCGCCAGCTTTTCTATTACATATTTACCGACCATTCCCGCGTGCATCGCAGTACCGCAGGCGACGATAAAAATATTGTTGATGTCCTTGAGGGTTTCGCGGGTAATGCCGCATTCCGA
Organism: uncultured Eubacteriales bacterium; assembly: GCA_900317875.1. GTDB lineage: Bacteria > Bacillota > Clostridia > Oscillospirales > Acutalibacteraceae > Ruminococcoides. The sequence goes on along the minus strand of ONIJ01000148.1, from coordinate 4,374 downwards.
AAGATTAGGCAGGCCGTTTTCGATTCGCGGCATAATCGTAGTCTTGACAGCCGTGGGCTGCTCGTGGATTTCCTTTATCATAAAGTGCGGATAACCGCCCTTTTCGGCGCTGTCCTCGTCCCAGTCGGCGGTTTTGAGCTCCTTTTCGAGCATTCTGCCGTGAAGGTCGCAGAAGTTGACCGCGCCGTTTTTGAGAACGGCAATTTCGCCGTACTCAAGAAGATAATAGTCCTTTGTATATTTAATGATAGCGGGAACGTCTGAGGCAACAAACACCTCGCCCTTGCCCTGACCGACGATCAGCGGGCTTTCGCAGCGAACCGCGTAGACGGTTTCGGGCCTGTCGGCAAATACTATGCCGAGCGCGTATGAGCCGCGGATTTCATGCATAACGCGGCGAATGGCGCGGATGGGATTGCCTGTGTAGTAGAAGTCCAGAAGCTGCGCGACGACCTCGGTGTCGGTGTCGCTGAGAAACTCGGTGTGCTCGTTCTCAATCAGGAACTGCTTGATTTCCTTGTAGTTCTCAATAATGCCGTTGTGGACAAGTGTGACGCGCCGTCCCGAATGAGGGTGGGAGTTGACGTCCGAAGGTTCTCCGTGGGTAGCCCAGCGGGTGTGGCCGATTCCGGCGTGACCCTTGGGCTTTCCCTCTTTTTCCATTTTACCAACCAAATCGGACAACCGTCCCTTTGACTTGGCGACCTCGATTTTTCCGTTCTCAAAGACGGCGATGCCCGCCGAGTCATAACCCCTGTATTCGAGCTTTGTCAATGCCTCAACCAGCACGTCAGTGCAGTCGCGCGGTCCGACATATCCTACAATTCCACACATTCAGATGTCTCCTTATTAATTATACTCCAAACAACAAATCGGTGTAAGAGGGCAGAGGCCAGTATTCTGCAGAGGTCTTTTCCTCCATGCTGTCGCCGACCTTTCTGAGCTCCTCCATTTTTGCAAATACGCTGTTGCGATATGCAAACGCTTTTTCAAGGTTCTCCTCAACGCTCGCAGCCTCAATAACGGCGTCCTGAAGCTCATCGGTGAGAGCCACGAACTTTTCGAGCTTCTCGGAGAGCTCGGCCGCAAGGTTTTCCTCAACTGCGGAGGAAATAGAAGCGGAGAGCGCCTTCTTTGCGAGAGCCGCGTCGATGAGCTCGCGGACAAATGCGGAAACAGCGGGAGTGATGTTCTTTCTCGCAATGTCGATCATAGTCAGAGCCTCGATGTTAAGCTGCTTTGAATATGTTTCGAGGTCGATCTCGTAACGCGCGTGAAGCTCTTCCTTTGAAACGATTTTGTGCTTCACAAACAAGTTTACGTTCTTCTCGTCCAAAAAATGACTGAGAGCCTCGGGGAGGGACTTGAGGTTGAGCAGTCCGCGTCTTTCGGCTTCGTCAACCCAGTCGTCGGCGTAGTTGTCGCCGTTGAAGATAATGTTCTGGTGTTCTGTAAGTGTCTTTTTAACCAGCGCCTTGACTGCCTCGGTAAGATCCTCGGCGTCCTTGAGCTCATCGTAGAACTGGCTGAGCTCCTCGGCTACCATGGTGTTGAGCATATAGTTGGGGCAGGCGATATTGAGCGAAGATCCGAGCGCGCGGAACTCAAACTTGTTGCCCGTGAACGCGAAGGGTGAGGTGCGGTTTCTGTCGGAATTGTCTTTTTTGAAGTCCGCCAGAACCTCAACGCCGGTTTCCATCTTCTCCTTGCCGTGGCTTACGTACTCTTTGCCGCTGATGATCGAATCAACAAGAGCGCCAAGGTCGTCGCCGAGGTACATTGAGATGATAGCGGGAGGCGCTTCGTTTGCGCCGAGTCTGTGGTCGTTGCCTGCGGAGGCAACGGTGATTCTCAGCAGATCCTGATACTCGTGAACTGCCTTGACGATTGCTGCGAGGAAGAGCTGGAACTGATAGTTGGTTTCGGGGTGCTTGCCGGGTGAGAGGAGGTTTTCGCCTGTGTTAGTGGAGATTGACCAGTTGTTGTGCTTGCCCGAACCGTTTACGCCGGCGAAGGGCTTTTCGTGAAGCAGGCATACAAGACCGTGCTTTTCGGCGGTTTTTTTCATAACCTCCATTGTCAGCTCATTGTGGTCGGTCGCAATATTCGAGGTGGTGAATACGGGAGCGAGCTCATGCTGCGAGGGAGCAACCTCGTTGTGTTTTGTCTTTGCGAGGATTCCGAGCTTCCAGAGTTCCTCGTCCAGATCTCTCATATAAGCCGCAACTCTTGTCTTGATCGAGCCGAAGTAGTGATCCTCGAGCTCCTGTCCCTTGGGAGCCATCGCACCGAAAAGCGTTCTGCCGGTGAGCTTCAGATCCTCTCTGAGGTCGTACATCTCTTTGTCTACAAGGAAGTACTCCTGTTCGGGACCGACTGTCGTGGCAACTCTTGTAACGTCTTTTTTGCCGAGAAGATTCAGAATCCTTACGGCTTCCGCGCTCAGGCGCTCCATTGAGCGGAGCAGCGGAGTTTTCTTGTCGAGCACTTCGCCTGTGTATGAGCAGAACGCGGTGGGAATATATAATGATCCGTCCTTGACAAATGCGGGCGATGTGGGATCCCAGGTTGTGTAGCCGCGCGCCTCAAAGGTCGCTCGGATGCCGCCGCTGGGGAAGGAGGACGCGTCAGGCTCGCCCTTAATGAGCTCTTTGCCCGAAAATTCCATAATCACGCCGTCGCCCTTGGGTTGGATGAAGCTGTCGTGCTTCTCTGCGGTAACTCCCGTCATTGGCTGGAACCAGTGAGTGAAGTGAGTGCAGCCGAGCTCGACCGCCCAGTCCTTCATAGCGTTGGCAACAACGTTTGCAACGCCCTCATCGAGGGGTTCACCGTTCTCGATGGTCTTTTTCAACGCCTTATAGGTGGTCTTGGGAAGTCTTTCCTGCATAACCTTGTCGTTGAATACCATACTGCCGAACAATTCGGGTACCTTTGTCATATGAATCTCTCCTGTCTATTTGCTTTTGACAAACAAAAAAAGGGCGCTGCGGGCAATACGGCCCGTCAGCGTCCTTGCTGTGTCATTGCCGTTATTATATTACCCCGTTAAAAATTTGTCAAGCGGTTTTTGAAAAATTTTGCAGGATTTTTTCATTCTCTTGCAAAATACATAAAAAAGGCTCCAAAATAGTGTCTTTTTTCGCTGCGCTTATGAAACAACAGCAAAATAAAATTGCAAAATCCCCTTGACAAGCGATATTGGGCGGTTATATAATACGAATGTCATAATTTTGCAAGTTCCATTTCAGAATCTTGCAATTGTTGAAACACAGAAAGGAATGAAGCCTTATGTCAACTTCACCCGAAAATCAACAGAGACTTATGAATAACTCGCTTTATTCCCCGAGCTTCGAACACGATAACTGCGGTATCGGAGCAGTAGTAAATATCAGGGGAATCAAGTCGCACGACACGGTTTTGAACGCGCTGACTATCGTTGAAACACTCGAGCACCGCGCGGGCAAGGACGCCGAGGGGGAAACCGGCGACGGTGTTGGTATTCTTATTCAGATTTCGCATAAATTCTTCTCAAAAGTTGCAAAACAGCTTGATATTAATATAGGATCAGAGCGCGACTACGCCGTGGGAATGTTTTTCTTCCCGACTGCGGAGCTTCGCCGCAACCAGGCAAAGAAGATGTTTGAGATAATTGCCGAAAAGGAAGGTCTTGAGGTTCTCGGATGGCGTGAGGTCCCGTCAAATCCGGCGGTGCTCGGCGCAAAGGCGCTTGAGTGTATGCCGAATATCCAGCAGTGCTTCATCAGGCGTCCCGAGGGCGTAAAGCGCGGAATCGATTTCGACCGCAAGCTCTACGTCGCCCGCCGCTTCTTTGAGCAGAGCAACGAGGACACCTATGTTGTATCCCTCTCGAGCCGTACTATTGTATATAAAGGTATGTTTCTCGTCGGCGATTTAAGACTTTTCTTCACAGACCTGCAGGATCCCGACTTTGAATCGGCGATCGCGCTCGTCCACTCGCGCTTCTCCACAAATACCTTCCCGAGCTGGCAGAAGGCTCATCCAAACAGAATGATCGTCCACAATGGCGAAATAAATACGATCAGAGGCAACGCCGACAAAATGCTCGCCCGTGAAGAAACAATGGCGAGCGAACACCTCATGGGCGACCTCGACAAGGTAATTCCCGTAGTCAATCCCGAGGGCAGCGACTCAGCGCGTCTTGACAATACCCTTGAATTTCTCGTAATGAGCGGAATGGATCTGCCTCTCGCGGTGATGATCACTATTCCCGAGCCTTGGGACAATAACCTCGCAATGCCCCAAAAGGAGCGCGATTTCTACCAGTATTACGCGACGATGATGGAGCCTTGGGACGGTCCCGCCTCTATCCTTTTCTCCGACGGCGACGTA
>ONIJ01000042.1 GCA_900317875.1 uncultured Eubacteriales bacterium | reverse complement strand
TGACGAGCTGGCGGAGTATCCCTGCCTGTCCTTTGAGCAGGGCGGCAACGGCTCCATGTACTTCGCCGAGGAGATCCTGACGAATTTCCCGTATCCGCGCACCATCAAGGCGACTGACCGCGCGACCATGCTGAATCTGATGGTTGGTTTGAACGGCTACACGCTTTGCTCGGGCATTATCTGCGAGGAGCTCAACGGCAGCGACTATGTCGCGGTGCCGTATGAAGCCGACGCGGAACATCCGAGTGAAAAAATGCGCATCGGCTACATCTGCAAAAAGAAAATGCACCTGAGCCGCGTCGCGAAGCTGTATATTGAGGAAATAAAGAAATATCTGGGAGTACGAAATGCCGATCATTGATTTTCACGCGCATATCTATCCGAATAAAATAGCCGAAAAGGCGACGAACGCCACCGCGGATTATTACGGCATTTTGCCTGCCTGCATCGGCACAGGCAACGATCTGCTCAAGGAGGGCAAGAAAGCGGGAATCGATGAATTTGTCCTTTTGCCTGTCGCGACAAAGCCCGGGCAGGTGCGCCACGTCAACGCTTTTATTCTCGAAGAAACAGCCGCGCACAAGGAATTCCATGGCTTCGGCACGCTGCATCCCGATTGCGAAAATATCATGGAAGAAGCGGAATATATTCTGAACTTAGGGCTGAAAGGTATCAAGCTGCATCCCGACACCCAGCAGTTCAATACGGACGATAAACGACTGTTCGAGGTGTTTGACGCGATACAGGGCAGGCTGCCACTGCTGGTTCACTGCGGAGACAAGCGGTTTGATTATTCCCATCCGGCGCGACTGAAAAAGGTGATCGACAATTTCCGGAAATTACAGGTCATCGCCGCCCATCTGGGCGGATGGTCACTGTTTGAGGAAGCCTTTGCCATTCTGCGAAATAAGGACTGTTATCTGGATATCTCCAGCTGCATGATGTTTCTGCCGCCCGAAACCGTGGCGAGATACATCGCGGGTTATGGCGCGGACAGGATTCTGTTCGGCACGGATTTCCCTCTTTGGAGCCCGAAAACCGAGGTGGAAGCCTTTCAAAGACTGCCGCTCAGTGCGGAGGATTTTGATAAGATCGCGTACAAAAACGCCCGCCGTATATTAAGGGACTAATAGGCGAAACCTATTACCTACTATACCTATCGGATATTAGACAAATGACAAAAACCATGATAAAATAGAATCACTGAAACGGAAAGGAGAGAGCACCATGACCAAGCGCAATGCAATGTGTATGAATACGATGATGTGTACGATGCAAAAGGGTTTCTTCTGCGTTGTGGCTTGCTGCGCGCTCCGAATGTGAAGGGCATTTCTGCGTTTTAACGAGAATGCCGGCGGGGGTGTGCCCACCGGCAATTTTTTATGCCCAACATGAAGCTTGAATTCCGCCGATGATGAACGTGCAGAATTGAAATCATGTTGTAATAGGCGGGGGACAGCGCCCACCGGCACTTTTATGCCCGAAAACGGGCGGAAAGGGAGTAATCACATGAAAAAAGTAATGATCGTCTGTATCATCGCGTTTGTTGCCGCGTTTAGCTTGACAGGCTGCGCATCGACAAACGCATCCACACAAAGCAGTCACAGCGAAAGTACAACGCATGACTGCTGCAAGGACAAAGACGCAACATCCTCCGAGGTTCCCGACTGCTGCAAGGACAAGGAACAAGCGGAACACGATACATCCAAAACCTCAGACATCCCCGACTGCTGCGCGGGAGACTGATTGATAATAGTAATCAACACATTTTGAAAGGATAATCCATTATGAAAAAAAGAATTCTCGCGGCTCTGTTTGCCGCAACACTGACAGTAACCGCTTTTGCGGGTTGTAATACAGCATCCTCAGACGCTTCTTCCGAAACCTCCGCAGCCGCAACCGCCGCGAAAGAGTCCGGAACAGAAGCGGAAAAGGTGACACTCGAAAAAACGAACTTTAACCTCGGACACCTCAATTCCACCGCTCACCTGCTCGGTTTTGTCGCCAAGGAGGAAGGCTATTTTGAGGAAGAGGGACTCGACGTCACGCTCACCTTGTTCTCCTCCGCTGCGGAGCTTTCAAGCGGTCTGGAATCCGAAAAACTTGACGTCGCGTTCATTGGTTCGGTTCCGGCGCTGACCTTCCAGAGCAAGGGACACGACCTGACCATCTTCGGCGGTGAGATGACAAACGGCCACGGCTATGTCATCAAGCCCGAGTACGTCGAGGGCAAATCCGACTGGGATGTTTCGATTCTCAAGGGAAGAAACGTCGCCTCCGTCAAGAATTCCGTGCAGGACGCGGAGCTGCAGATCTTGTTAAAGGATAAGAATATCGAGATCGGCGAGGGAGAGGATAAGGTCAACATCGTCTACTTTGACAGCCAGAAGGACGCCTACAACGCGCTCCAGAACGACACCATCGACGCGGCTTCCGCGTATTCGCCCTATACCTCTCTTGCCGAGAGTCAGGGCTACAAGATCGTTTACCGCTGCTCCGAGGAAGAACTCCTCAAGAATCAGCCCTGCTGCCGTCAGGTCGCTACGACCGAGGCGCTTTCGAAGTATCCCAACTCCTATAACGCGTTTGAGCGTGCGTTAATCAAGGCGTATAAGTTCACGCAGGAGAACAAGGAGCAGACCGTCAAGGACGTCAAGAAGTACATCGACATTGAGGAGAGTCTGATCAACACCGAGGTATACGGCGGCTATGGCACATCCGTTCCTGACCCCGACAAGCAGGGTACCGTCGCTCTCAAAAACTCCATCGTGGAGCTTGGCTACACCGAGGATTACGATATCGACAAGCTCTATAACACAGACATCTACAAGAACGCTCTGGCAAGCCTGATCAAGGAGAACCCCGACGATACAATCTACGCGGAGCTGCAGGAGCATTTCGACAAATACGAGTAAAAAATATACCGGGATGAAGGTTTATGAGTAAGATAGAAATCAAAAATTTAACGGTTGACTACACCGAGAAGAAGAACCGCTTCACCGCCTTAAAGGACGTCAGCTTTTCGATCGAGGAAGGCGAGTTCGTCAGCATCATCGGTTCGAGCGGCTGCGGAAAGAGCACGCTGCTCAGTATTCTGGAGGGTATCAACTTCCCAACGTCGGGAGAAATCCTGATCGACGGCGAGCCAATCAAGGGCACGGGCACCGACAGAGGCGTCGTGTTCCAGCACTATTCGCTGTTTCCGTGGATGACCGCGAGAAAGAACGTCGCGTTCGGTGTCAAGCAGGTCAATAAGTCCGCGTCCAAGGCGGAACGACTGCAAATCGCGGATGAGTTTCTCGAAAAGGTCGGATTGGAAAACTTCAAAAACAAATATCCCTCACAGCTTTCGGGAGGAATGCAGCAGCGCGTCGCGATCGCCAGAGCCTTGGCGATGGACACCGACATT
>ONIJ01000033.1 GCA_900317875.1 uncultured Eubacteriales bacterium | reverse complement strand
CCTTCTGAAACGCTGTGGAAAAAAGCGTAAATATATTTATACAGTGATTCCCGAAAATCATCAATAGCCTTATATTGCGTAAGTTTATTGTAATTTTCTCTGTGATCAAGATAATATTCAAATATGCTCTCGAGATAATCATATTTATGGTTGATTAATAGTTCAACTTCGTTGATGCCTTCTGACTCCGAATCGTCCCATTCCGTCATATCCGTTTGAATCGCATTTATTTGTTCGTCAACATACGCATCTATATTCTCGGCGATTAATGCTTGTGCCTGTTGATAGTTGGTATCCTTTGAAATTACGTTAGCATATGCTTCCACTGCCTCGGTTATATTTTTGTTTTTCAAATATCTTTGCGCTATCGTAAACTGTTGCTTTGACCGTTGCAAGGCGTACAAATCAGAAGAAACAGTATCCCAAAGTTCGGAAAAGCGATTGCCTGACAAAGCGCGTGCTGCATTGATTTTGCTTATTGTATCTCCGTAATTTGCTGTTTCAGAGTTATAATTATCCACTAATTCAGTGCAGTAGTGCTGCATAGCACCCAGCTTTGTTTTTTCAGGGTAGTTGTTATTCAGCAATTCGTAAAGTTTTTCTGAATCCGAATTGTTCATCGCTTCGATTATTTGAGTTTCTATCGTATGTTGAATCTGTAGATATTCCCATTCAGCCGGGAAAACCGTTATCACAGACGCAAGCAACAACGCAGCAACGCTGATGAGGGCTTTTTTGTTGAAAAAAATTTTAACAAGTTCACGAAAAACATTTTCATTACGCTTTATTGATATTTGCTTGCGGTAATAGGTTTTGTTGTCAAGGGGATTTTTCTTCCTTTCAACCCCCGCCCGCTCAATCGTCTGCCCGAACAGTTCGCCGAGCATTTCGCTGACGTCCTTATACCTGTCCTTCGGCTTTGCCTCGCACGCTTTCAGCACGACGCTTTGCAGGCGTTCGCTGCCGAACTCCGGCTTTGGCAGCCTGTCGCCGCGCAGGCGGCAGTCGGTGTTGATGTCGATGTCGCCCTGAGAATTCTCCTCGACAAACTGAGGAAAGCGCAGATCGTTTAAAATATAATACAGCGTCATGCCGAAGTTGTAGATGTCGGAGCGGTAGCCGTATTCGTTGTATTGATAGGACTCGGGCGCCATAAAGCTGAGCGTGCCCGTAGTGGTTAAGCCGCTCATATCGCTGATTCTTTTTGAAACGCCGAAATCCCCCAGCCGGAAATGCCGCTTTCCGGTTGCTTCGTCGATAAAAATATTTTCGGGTTTTACGTCACGGTGCAAAATGCCGTGTGAATGCAGCACACACAAGGATATTCCGATTTCAAGGGCAAGCTGTACGCACAGCGCGTTGGGGTCGAAATCCTCCTCGCGCAAAAACTCCGTAAACGGCTCGTATTTGTTCATATGAATCAGGAAATCATAGCCGACAGCTTCACCCTTGCGGTTGAATACCTGCTCCACACGATAGTTCAAACACTCAACCAAATAAGCGCTGCGCAGGGTAATCATGGTTTCGATTTCGTTTTTTACGGCGTTGTATTTTTCAAGATTATCATCCACGTGAATGACCTTGACCACAGAGCGCAATTCGCCGTTTGCAAGCTCCAACACGCAGCCCGAACCGCCCGAACCGATAAGGTTGCCCGTGTACGTCCAGCCATCCCATAGCGGCTCATAGGTTTTGACCCGTTCAATCACTTCGTTGACATTCTTCATAAGCGCCCTCCTTTCTGCATTAATCATACCACGAATTATTTGCTTTTTTTAAAAATCTGACCGATAAGACTCACGCGAAGAATCCCGAAAGCGCTTTGGGAAGGTTTTGCGCGTCTGTTTCTTCGATTTGACGGCGGATATAATTGAACACATCATCAATCTCGTCGTTAAATTCACCCCATTCGCGGCTGTAGTATTCCTCAACCGCGCGGCGGTACTGCGGCTTCAGGCGGCTGTCGGAGCCGTTATAAAGATAGCGCTGCGCGTTGTTGAATTCCAGCTCGGGGTTTTCGCGCACGGCGTTCATCAGCAGAAAAATCATCAGCGCGTCGATTTGGTCGCGCGGATAAAGCGGCGACATATTGGCAAGCCGCAGCATGGTGTTGATGTCGCGCTCCACCATATTCATCAGAACGCCGATGGTGATAAGCTGGCTCCTTTTGGGCAGAATCCGTTTGGTTTTGAGCTGCGACAGCGCGGACTCAAGCGAGCCGCCAAGCCCCTTTTCCTTCGCGAGCGCGTGCAGGCTGAACGCGCCCTCGTCAGCGTCGTGAACGTCGTTGTATTCGTCGCCGCGAATCCGCAAAAAATCGTCGATAAAGCGAATCAGCTTGTCATATGTGTTGAAAAACACTTCCTTGTTTTGGAGGATATACCGCTCAAAATCGTCGTCGCCCGAAAGCCCCGCAAGGTTTTGATGCGCCACGACGGTGCTAAGCGTTTCGCCCCTTTTCATCCGCTCTTTTTTGGCTTTAAAACTGACATACGCTTCCTCGCGGATGCCGTTCAGCCGCGCGTTCCACTGCTCGATGGAATCAAATCCATAGGCGGGATTACCGAAATCCGTTTGCCGCCTGTTGATGACATAAATGACAATTGCGTCGTAAAGGTCTTTTGGATACAGCGCCGCGTAGGAGCCGTATTTTGTCAGCAGGCGGTTGGTCTGCTCCAAATCCATATTCAAGCCAAACGCGATTTTGATAAAGTCGTCGCGGTTTTGGGGCTTTTTGCCCTCAAGGCACCATTTTTTGACAGTGTTTTTGCTGAACCCGATTTTATCCGCGAAGCGCGTATATTTTCCGCCGTTTGTTTCAAGCAGGTGATTGATGTAGTTTTTCCAGACAAGAAAGCCGTCGCCGTTGCTTTTGATGTACGCCGCAACCGCGCCGAGCGAATTGTTTTCCGCCAGATCGCGGCGAATATATTCGGTCATTTCAGGCACGAAAACACTTCCTTAAAGTCGATTTATAAGGATATTATAATACACTATCGGGCCAATCGCAAGTCAAATTAAACACAAGGAAGCAAAAATTTGCGAGCATAAACAAAGAAAAGGATTTTTTCTCAAAACGAAAACCAGATTATAATTCCTTTTCTGTTGTGCTGAAAATGCTGACTGCGGGTTGAGAGCATATACAATTAAAACAACGAACATTGTACTTGACATTACCTGTTGAGCGCGGCGTTTTTAACTTTATCAAGAAGGAATTTGGATTTATGATGAGGGGTAAATTAAATCGGTTTTCGATGGGCGAGTCCGCTTTGAAATTTGAGTTGGGCTAACTCGAAAAAGT
>ONIJ01000200.1 GCA_900317875.1 uncultured Eubacteriales bacterium | reverse complement strand
TTGGCATCTCCCTATTTTCACACCCCGTCGCCAGAGCACTATTTTCGGCACCACTGAGCTTAACTTCCGTGTTCGGTATGGGAACGGGTGGACCCTCAGCGTCATCAACACCAACTGTTTTTCAACAACGTATGTGATTATAGCACACCGTTTTTCATTTGTCAACACTTTTTTTACGGCGGACTTCACTTTGCAAAATATCATCACCTGTAAGTCGGATTTCATACTAAACAGCAAATGTCCCGAGCCGTAAAGACTCGGGGCAATATCTTGCCTATCGGCGGCAAAAACCTGTAAAAACTTGCATTTTATGCGGATTTACTCGAGTTTGTCAATAAATTCCGCGAGGTATCTTTGAATAAGAGTTGCGTCGGAAACAGTGACGGCTCCGTCGTGGTCAACGTCGCCCGCAAGCTGCTGGATTTCATCAAGCTCAATATATTCCGCGTTGTAACGTGAAATCATTGTTACGTCCTCAACCGTCACATCGCCGTCGCCGTTGACGTCGCCGAGTATGAATTCGGGCAGAACCTCGGAGAGCTTTCCGTATTTGTCACAGGTGTAGGTTTTGCCGTCTATTTCAAGCTCGTCGCCGTAGCTGAAGAAGTTTATCGTGTATTCGATCGTGAGCGGAACGTCGTCGGAGCTCATAAGATTTTCAATCGTTACCTTATAGCTTTTGCCGCTGTACGAGGTCGTTTCTGGCGGCGCGAACGAAATGTATTTTCCCCAGGAGGACGTGGTATACACGCCTGTTTCCTCTGAGTCGCGGATAAACTTATCACCTGTTCCGAGGTCGGTGATCGTAACATTCGGAGAAGCGCCGGTGAGCTTTACATAGTCGTAGTTGATGTTTACTGTCCAGAGCGAGCCGACAACGGTTTCTTCCTCGGGAAACGCTCCGGGAGTCGGCCACGCGTAGGCGGGCTGATTGTTGCCGACGACCGATTCACCGGAAGGGTTCGATGTGCCCGAATACTGGATCGTATTCACAGCGCCCCGTTCTGCGTAACCTGCCGCAAACTTATCTCCGTTGCGGGTAAAGAAGGTGTCGCGGTGACCGGGGATGTCGGTGTAGCCTTCATCGTTGATGAAGCCGCGAAGCAAATCGGGGATTGCCTTCTGACCTGTTCCGAAGCCGTAAGCTATGTTGCTTGTCGTGGTTGCCTTCTTGCCCTTGAGATAGAAATCAGAGTCCATATCCGAAGGCTGCGCGGGATAATGGCTGAGATAGCCCGTCAGTTCGGTATTTACCTGAGTGAGCACGGCGCCCTTGGCGGCGTTGCTCCAAATATCGTCGGATGACGCCGTAAAGCCGCTCAGACCTTCGAGCCATCTGAAATAATTAGCCGCGGTGACGGCGTTTTCCCTTGTTTTTTCGGTTAGCGTATACTCGCTGTAGGGCGCGGATACCGAGCCCTCGCTCTCAAAGAACTGTTCGTCGTAGTCCTGCGGCATAGATTCCGCGAATTTCTTCACGATATCCGCCATTGAACGCTGATAAATGTCAAGGCTGTTGAGATTGATAACCTCCGCCTCAACCTCTGAAAAATCATCAAAACCGACTTGCTCGATTCTGAAATCGGAGCCGTTCTTGAGCAGGAGCGCCAGACCGTCCTTACAAGGCACGAAATTAAAAACGGTGTCCTCCGCCTGATAGGAAGCGGTGAGCGCGTAATCGGAGGTGCGCAGGCGCTTGATGCGGTTTCCGCCGGAAAGCAGATACACGCTGTCGCCCGAATAGAGGATGTTAACGCCGTTGTGCGAAGCGCAGTATTCGTCGTTAACAGTCTTGCCGATGTCAAAACCGTGAACGGTAAGACCGTTTTCGGTGCTTATCACCTCGCCGTCGCAGATGCCGATCAACCCGCTGCCGATAGACGCGGCGGGACGGTTGTAGTTATAATTGAGTCTTCTTTCAGGAGAAGCGCCGATTGACAGCGTTCCGTTTTTGAAGCTGCTTTTTCTGAGATAGCGAGTCACGCTGAAGCTGTTTCCGCCGGCCCAAACGCGCTCAACCTCAGTGGTGTAGAAGCTGCCGTCGGACAGGAAAGCGGCAAAGCCGTCTGTCGCGTTGTCAAAATCCGCCGACGCGAGCTTATTGCCGTTTGGATCGAACACGCGCATACCTGTTGAGTTTCCGATGTTCTCGTTGTGACAGCGCACGCCGAGATACACGTTTCCGCTGTCGTCGGCGCCAACGCTTGAAACGCTCTCACCCGCGACCTCAAACGAGGAAATCAGGCTTCCGCGCTCCAGGTCGTAGGTAAAGACCTCAACCGTCAATCCCTCGATCTTGTTGAACGCCTTATACTTATCCTGCGCAAAATAGAGCTTGCCGCTGCTGCGGTTTATGCAGGCTGACTTTACGTCGCTGATAAGGCTGAGGGTTCCCGTTTGTCCCGCGTCCTCGTTGTAGGTCTGCTGAGCCGGAAAGGTGTACTCCAATTCGTAGCTGTCATTGGCAGGGGTGTAGCTGTAAACGTTTCTTCCGTTCACGATTTTAATGGCAGAGCCGTCATTAAGGACGTACTCGTCCAGGATGTCGCGCCTGCCGCTTAAATCCGCCGTTCCGCTGAAAGTCAGGGCAACAGTGCTTTTTTCCTCAGCGCATACCGCCGGAACAGCCGTAAGCAGCGCCGTTGAAACAGACGCGCAGAGAAGGGTTGCCGTAATGGCTTTTAGCATTTTTTTCATAGTTTTTCTCCGTTCTTTTCAATCACTTTTTTAAAACTTCCAAAATTTCTCCGATGTACATTTTGTGCCAGTCATCACCATTGTAGTTCGGCAATACCGCCGCGTTTTCGATCACGCTCTCCTCGCCGAAGGACTGGGCGTAGAGCTTTTTGCATACGAGCACGAGCCGCGCCTCCTCAAAATAGGGCGCGCCGTCCCTTGTGAACGCGGGAGTAAGCCCTGTTTCCCTGACCTTATCGACGTCCCTGCCGCTCTTTGATCCGCAGAGACCGAGCGCCTTGCGGTAGCCTTCGTCAAAAAAGCTGATCGTGAACACGCCCTTTTTTTCAAGAAACTCAAAGGTGTAGCGCTGAGGACGAATGAAGGTGAAGGCTACCGGCTTGTTCCAAAGAACGCCCAGACCTCCCCAGCTTATCGTCATTGTGTTGAAGCTTTCACTGTCACCTGCCGTAACCAAGCCCCAATCACTCCCGATGAGCTTAAAGGTATTGTCTGTAAGTTCCTGCGGAGCTATGCTTTTGAACCTAGCCATACTATCAAATCCTTTCGTAATTTCTTATGCGGTTTTCTTTTCTATTATTATATCATATTTTGAATAATATTCAATACTTCACGAATAATATTCATTATTGTGAATAAAACAGGATATAAAATGAATATTCATCACAAATGTACAGGACGGGAAAAACTCGGATTCCGTGGAAACGTCTTATAATTTTGCAGAGATTTTCAGCTATTTAAACAAAATGAAGCAACACTTCCCGTTTTTTTGTGCAAAGGCTAAAAATTGAATATTTATTCAAGAAACACTTGATTTTTTTTCGAGATGTAGTATAATGGTACTCGTAACAAAAATCAGTTTGGAGGAAAACATAATGGCTGACAATAAAATCAAAAAAGTAGTTCTCGCCTATTCGGGCGGTCTTGACACTTCGATCATCATCCCCTGGCTCAAGGAAAACTATGACGACTGCGAGGTCATCGCGGTTTCCGGCAACGTAGGACAGGGCACCGAGCTCGACGGACTCGAGGAAAAGGCTATCGCCACAGGCGCTTCAAAGCTGTATATCGAAGACCTCAACAAGGAATTCGTTGAAGAATATGTATTCCCCACCGTTAAGGCGGGCGCGGTTTACGAGGGCAAGTATCTTCTCGGAACCTCATTCGCACGTCCCGTGATCGCAAAGAGAATCGTTGAGATCGCCAAGGCAGAGGGCGCCGACGCGATCTGCCACGGCTGCACCGGCAAGGGCAACGACCAGGTTCGTTTTGAGCTGGCAATCAAGGCTTACGCTCCCGATATGAAGATCATCGCTCCCTGGAGAACCTGGGAATTCAAATCCCGTGAGGAAGAAATCGAATACGCAGAAAAGAAAAACATCCCCCTGAAAATAAACAGAGAGACCAACTACTCAAAGGATAAAAACCTCTGGCACCTCAGCCACGAGGGACTCGACCTTGAGGATCCCGCAAACGAGCCCATGTACAACAAGGAAGGCTTCCTTGAGCTGGGCGTGTCTCCCGAGCAGGCTCCCGACAAGGCAGAGTATGTGACCATCCACTTTGAGAAGGGTATCCCCACTCAGATCAACGGAGAGGACACCGAGAGCGTAGCGATCATCGAGAAGCTCAACGAGATCGGCGGCAGAAACGGTATCGGCATCACCGACATCGTAGAGAACCGTCTTGTAGGTATGAAGGCCCGCGGCGTTTATGAAACTCCCGGCGGCACCATCCTCTACGCGGCTCACAACAAGCTCGAGGAAATCTGCCTCGACAAGGACACCCTGCACTACAAGAAGAATCTTGCAAACACCTTCGCCGACCTCGTTTACGACGGCAAGTGGTACACTCCTCTGCGCGAGGCTATGTCCGCTTTCGTAGACAGCACTCAGGAATATGTAACGGGCGACGTAAAGCTCAAGCTCTACAAAGGCAACATCATTGACGCGGGCGTCACAAGTCCCTACTCCCTCTACGACGAGGAGATCGCCACCTTTGACGAGGACGAGGTTTACGATCAGAACGACAGCGCAGGCTTCATCAACCTGTTCGGTCTGCCCATCAAGGTTCGCGCCAAAAAAGGTCTCATTAAATAAGTCAGAATTGATATAAAAGTTTTTCGGGCAGGGTGAAATATCCCTGCCCATATAGTGTTTAATAGGGAAATATGCTTTTCGGCGAAAGCCGCGGCATTTGCCCGCGGGCGAACAAAAGCCCTATCTATCCGGAGGTATTATATGCAGCTTTGGAAAGGCAGATTCAAAAAAGAACTTTCAAAAACAACCAACGACTTCAACTCGTCGATCCCGTTTGACAGCCGTATGTACCGCGAGGACATCGAGGGCAGCATCGCCCACGCGACAATGCTCGGCAAATGCGGTATCATCAGCGAGGAAAGCAGCGCCGACATCATTCAGGGACTCAAAGGGATTTTGGCAGACATCGACTCGGGCGCTCTGAAAATCGATATGGAGGCCGAGGACATCCACACCTTCATCGAGGGCGAGCTGACAAAGAGGATCGGCGACAACGGAAAGCGCCTTCACACCTCGCGCAGCCGCAACGATCAGGTCGCGCTGGACGTTAAGCTCTACCTGAAAAAAGAGGTCGTCAACGTAAAGAACCTTGTTGTTGAACTCATCAAGGTCATCGCTGATAAGGCGGAGCAGTACAGCGAAACCGTTATGCCGGGCTACACGCATTTGCAGCGCGCACAGCCGATCGTTTTCGGTCATCACCTGCTCGCCTACGGCGAAATGCTCCTCCGCGACGTCTCCAGACTTGAGGACTGCTTAAAGCGTATGGACGAAATGCCTCTCGGCTCCTGCGCGCTCGCGGGAACCACCTACCCGATCGACAGAACGATCACCGCCGAGCTGCTCGGCTTTGACAGAATTACAAACAACTCGCTCGACGGCGTTTCCGACCGCGACTTCTGCATAGAGTTCGCTTCGGCGCTCTCGATCATTATGGTACATCTCAGCCGCTTCTCCGAGGAGATCATTATGTGGTGCAGCTGGGAGTTCAAGTTCGTTGAGCTCGACGACGCCTTCTCCACGGGCTCGTCGATTATGCCGCAGAAAAAGAACCCCGACATCGCGGAGCTCGTCCGCGGCAAGAGCGGCAGAGTTTTCGGCGACACCATGACTCTGCTCACCGTAATGAAGGGAATTGCCCTCGCGTACAACAAGGATATGCAGGAGGACAAGGAAGCGATTTTTGACGCGGTCGACACCGTTAAGATGTGCCTGACAGCCTTCACCCCGATGCTCGACACCATGCGTGTTATCCCCGGAAATATGCGCAAGGCCGCTGCCGGCGGATTCATCAACGCGACCGACTGCGCGGACTGGCTCACCAAGAACGGCGTGCCCTTCCGCGACGCCTACAAGGCGACAGGCGAGCTGGTAGCGCGCTGCATCGAGCTGGGCACCGATCTGGAAAATCTTCCTCTCGAGGAGTACAAAGCGGTATGCGACGTATTCACCGAGGACGTTTTCAACGCCATTTCGCTTGAAAAGTGCGTTTCAACAAGAACCGCCTTCGGAGGTCCCGCGCCTGAGCTGGTAAAGGCGCAGGCAAAGCGCGTAAAGGAAATCGCGGAAAAATTATAAATTTCGGATAAAAGGATTTGATTAAAATGATAAAAGCAGGAATTGTCGGCGCCACGGGTTACGCGGGCGCGGAGCTTGTTCGCCTTCTTACGGCTCATCCCGAGGCGGAGATCGCGGCTGTAAGCTCGGTTTCCTTTGAAGGTCAGAAGCTCAGCGACGTTTACCCCGCCTACAGCTTCTTAAACGATATGGTTTGCGAGAATCAGGACGCGGTGGTTGAAAAGAGCGACGTTATCTTCGCCGCTCTGCCTCACGGACTTTCTCAGGAGCTTGCCGCTCGGTGTATGAGCGCGGGCAAGGCGTTCATCGACCTCGGCGCGGACTTCCGCCTCGAGAGCGAGGACGAATACGCCGAATGGTACGGCGGAAAGTTCCTTGACAAGGAGCTTCACGAGCAGAGCGTTTACGGCCTGCCCGAGTTTTTCAGAGATAAGATCAAGGGCAAGCGCCTCATCGCAAATCCCGGCTGCTACACCACCTGTTCTCCGCTCGCCATCGCTCCCGCGATCGCAAACGGACTCATCAGCACAAAGGGAATCATCTGCGACTGCAAGAGCGGCGTAACCGGCGCCGGCAGAAAACCCACTCAGGGTAGCCACTTCCCCGAGCTCAACGAGGGCTTCCACGCCTACAAGGTTGCAAGCCACCGCCACACTCCCGAGATCGAGCAGACTCTTTCAAAGCTCAGCGGCGAGGACGTGACGATCACCTTTGTTCCTCACCTTCTTCCCGTCAACAGAGGAATCCTCGCAACGGTTTACGCCGACATCAGCGATGGCGTTACCTTTGAGGAGATCCGCAAGGCATACGAGGACTTCTACAAGGACGAGTTCTTTGTTCGCCTGCTCGGCGACGGCAAGTGCGCCGACATCCACAACGTGCGCTACTCGAACTTCTGCGACGTTTCCATTCATCACGACAAGCGCGCAAACAAGCTCGTTGCCTGCGCCGCTATCGACAATATGGTTAAGGGCGCCGCGGGACAGGCGGTTCAGAATATGAATATCATCTTCGGTCTTGACGAAAAGACCGGCCTGGTTATTATGCCTCCCGCATTCTAAAAACGGGACTTTTAATCCTGACATCCCGGCTCTCGCGGGTTGACCGTCAATACACCCGACTACTGTTATCAATCAAAAATTACAGGTGCTCAATATGAACAACTTCAAATTTATCGACGGCGGCGTTACCACGCCGCAGGGCTTTACCGCCAACGGCGTCTGCGCCGGAGTCAAGGCTGCCACCTCGGCGGCAATCACAAAAGCAATCAAGGCAAATGAATCCCCGGTGATCCCTAACGGCAAGCGCGACCTCGCGCTCATCGCCTGCGATAAGCCCTGCGCGGCTGCCGCGATCTTCACAAAAAACCTCGTAAAATCCGATACTATCTATGTCACCCGGGAGCATTTGCAAAACGGCACGGCTCAGGCTGTCATCGTAAACTCGGGCAACGCCAACGCCTGCAATCCCGACGGCTACGAAAAGGCATCGGCTATGGCTAAGCTCGCGGCGGACGCTCTGGACATTGACGAAAACGACGTAATAGTCGCCTCCACCGGCGTAATCGGCCAGCCGCTTCCGCTTTCTCCCATTGAAAGCGGCGTGAACGCGCTCAAAGACATTCTCTCCAAGGACGGAGGCACCAACGCCGCCGAAGCGATCATGACGACCGACACCGTCAAGAAGGAATGGGCGGTTGAGGTTGAAATCGGCGGCAAAACCGTAACCATCGGCGGCATAGCCAAGGGCAGCGGAATGATCCACATAAATATGGGCACCACACTTTCCTTCGTCACCACCGACGCTGCGATCTCCGCGGAAATGCTGCGCGAGGCTCTGATCTCGGCGGCAGACGTGAGCTACAATATGGTGAGCGTGGACGGCGACACCTCGACAAACGACACACTCGCGATCCTCGCCTCCGGCTACGCGGGCAACGCGGAAATCACCGAAAAGAACGCCGATTATTTCACCTTCCTCGAGGCGCTGACCGCGGCGTTCAAGGAGGTCGCCAAAAAGCTCGCGCGCGACGGAGAGGGCGCCACAAAGCTTCTCATCTGCAAGGTGAGCGGAGCCTTTGACGAGCAGGCGGCAAAAACCGTTTCAAAGAGCGTTATCTGCTCGAGCCTTGTAAAGGCGGCAATGTTCGGCGCCGATGCCAACTGCGGAAGGATACTCTGCGCTATCGGCTACAGCGGAGCGAGAGTTGACGACGTTAGAAAAATCGACGTTTCCTACAAGTCCGCCGCAGGCGAGATCCTCGTCTGCCAAAACGGCTGCGGACTCGCCTTTGACGAGGAGAAGGCGGAAAAGATCCTCCTCGAAAACGAAATTGAAATCATCATCACACTTGCCGACGGCGACGGCTCCGCCGAAGCCTACGGCTGTGATTTGACCTATGACTACGTAAAAATCAACGGAGATTACCGCACCTGATCAACTGCGGCAAAGGAGCAAAAAATGGATATTCAAAAGCGGGCTAAGGTTCTTATTCAGGCTATGCCATACATCAAAAAATGGACAGGCGAAACGATCGTCGTCAAGTACGGCGGCAACGCAATGATAAATGAAGATTTGAAATCGGCGGTTATGAGCGATTTGGTGCTTATGCAGCTAATCGGCATCAACGTGGTGCTGGTTCACGGCGGCGGCCCCGAAATCAACGCAATGCTCAACGCCATCGGCAAGGAGAGCAGATTCGAAAGCGGAATGAGAGTCACCGATCAGGAGACAATCGACATTGTTCAGATGGTTCTGGCGGGCAAGGTAAACAAAAGCCTCGTTCAGCTTCTTGAGAGCCACGGCGGAAAGGCGCTCGGACTCTGCGGTCTTGACGGCAAGCTCCTTATGGCGGACAAGCTCGTAAAGGGCGCCGTTGACCTCGGCTTTGTCGGTGAGATCCGCGAGGTGAATCCCGAGCCGCTCCAGAATGCTATCAAGGACGGCTATCTTCCCATAGTAGCCACGGTCGCCGGCGGCTATGACGGCAACGTGTACAACATCAACGCCGACCTCGCCGCGGCACAGATCGCCGCCAAGCTCGGCGCGAAAAAGCTGATTCTGATGACCGACATCAGAGGTCTTCTGCGCGACGTTAACGACGACGAAAGCCTTATTCCCGTAGTCAACGTCAGCGAGGTCCCGATGCTCAAGCGCGAGGGAATCATCAAGGGCGGAATGATCCCGAAAATCGACTGCTGCGTTGAGGCGGTTCGCAACGGCGTGAACCGCGCGCACATCATCGACGGCAGAATGGAACACTCTATTCTTCTGGAGCTTTTCAGCGACGAAGGCATCGGCACGATGTTCTATTAATTTACAGTTAGGAAGGTACTATGATAACCATTCGACCAATGACAATCGACGACTACGACGAGATTTTCGCAATGTGGCAGATCACCACAAAGCGCGCGCTGTCCTCGGCTGACGAGCGCCCGCAGATCGAACGCTATCTCAAGCGCAACGAGGGCTTGTCGCAGGTGGCTGTAGCCGACGGAAAAATCGTAGGCACCGTGCTTGCAGGTCATGACGGCAGACGCGGCTTTATTCATCATATGGCAGTGCTCCCGGAATACCGCCGCCGCCATATCGGTCACGCTCTCGCCGAAAAGGCAATTGAAAAGATACGCAGCGAAGGAATAGAAAAAACCCACATCTTCTGCTATCAGAACAACGAAACTGGGCAGAAATTCTGGTCGGACTTCGGCTTTTGCAAGCGCGACGATTTGTTCGTTTTCAGTTATTAACGGAGGGGTAAAACAATGAATACCAAAGAAAAAGACAGCAAATATATAATGCATACCTACGGAAGGTACAACGTGGCATTAAAGAGCGGCAAGGGCGCCGCTGCGTTTGACGAAGACGGCAAGCGCTACATAGACGTAAGCTCGGGCATCGGCGTAAACAGCCTCGGCTACTGCGACGAGGGCTGGGTAAACGCGATCACCGCTCAGGCAAACACGGTTCAGCACGTTTCAAACTACTTCTACAACGAGCAGCCCAGCAATCTTGCCGAAAAGCTCTGCACGCTTACCGGTCTTTCAAAGGCGTGCTTCGGCAACAGCGGCGCCGAAGCAAACGAGTGCGCCATCAAGGTCGCAAGAAAGTACAGCTTCGACCGCTACGGCGAGGGCAGAAATGTGATCCTCACCCTCAAGAACTCCTTCCACGGCAGAACCGTAACCACGCTTTCAGCCACAGGTCAGGACGTTTTCCACAACTTCTTCTTCCCCTTTACCGAGGGCTTTAAATACGCCGAGGCAAACAACCTCGACGACGTAAAGAACAACATCGACGAAAAGGTCTGCGCGGTAATGATCGAAGTCGTTCAGGGCGAAGGCGGCGTTGTTATTCTCGACAAAGAGTTCGTTCAGGGCGTCGCGAGGATCTGCAAGGCGAGCGACATACTTCTCATCATCGACGAGGTTCAGACCGGTATCGGCAGAACGGGCAAGCTCTTTGCCTATCAGCACTACGGCGTTAAGCCCGACCTCGTGACGATGGCAAAAGGTCTCGGCGGCGGACTTCCCATAGGCGTATGCCTCTGCGGAGAAAAGCTCGACAGCGTAATGTCGCCCTCGACACACGGCACAACCTTCGGCGCAAACCCTGTTGTCTGCGCGGGAGCAAATTATGTGATCGACAAAATTTCCGACGAAGCATTTCTGAATGCGGTCGAGGAAAAGGGCGCTTATCTTGAAAAGAAGCTGCTCGCCCTCGACGAAGTAAAGAGCGTCAACCGTCTGGGACTTATGGTCGGAATTGAAATTGACGGCGACGCGCACGATATGGCTGAAAAGTGCGTTGCCAACGGACTTCTGATTATCACCGCCAAGGCTCTGCTCAGAATGCTGCCTCCGCTCACGATCACCGCGGAGGAGCTTGACGAGGCGGTAACAATACTCGAAAAAACATTAAAGGAGAATACAAAATGAAACATTTACTGAAACTTGAGGACTGGTCTGCGGAAGAAATCACCCGCACCCTCAACCTCGCGGATCAGCTCAAATACGAGCAGAAGCACGGAATTGAGCACAAGCTGCTCAAGGGCAAAACACTCGGTATGATCTTTGAGAAATCCAGCACCCGTACCCGCGTATCCTTCGAAGTGGGAATGACTCAGCTCGGCGGATACCCGCTGTTCCTCAGCTCAAACGACCTGCAGATCGGCAGGGGCGAGCCTGTTGAGGACACCGCCCGCGTGCTCTCGCGCTTCCTCGACGCTATTATGATCCGCACCTTCGCTCAGAGCGAGGTCGAAGCTCTCGCGGAATACGGCTCGATCCCGATCATCAACGGACTCACCGACTACTGTCATCCCTGCCAGGTTCTCGCCGACCTTATGACGATCCGCGAGTTCAAGGGCAAGCTCGACGGCCTTAAGATGTGCTTCATCGGCGACGGAAACAATATGCTCAATTCCCTCGCGGTCGGCGCTCTCACAATGGGAATGTCATTCTCGGCTGCGTGTCCCGACGGCTACTTCCCGCCCGAGCACATTATGGAATTCGGCAAAAAGTTCGGCGACAAGTTTGAGATCGTCAACGATCCGACGGAAGCCGCGAAGAATGCCGACGTAATCTACACCGATGTATGGGCTTCAATGGGCCAGGAGGAAGAAAAGAAGGCGCGCGAGGAAGTTTTCGCCGGAGTTTATCAGGTCAACGACGAGCTTATGGCAGTCACCAACGACGAGTGTATGGTGCTCCACTGCCTGCCTGCTCACCGCGGCGAGGAAATCACCGCAGAGGTCTTTGAGGCTCACGCCAATGAGATCTTCGAGGAAGCGGAAAACCGTCTCCACGCGCAGAAGGCTGTCCTCGTCGAGTGTATGCTCGACAAAAAGGACGAGGAATAATATTTATCTATTAGCCGGCGACATAAGGTTTATAAAAAACTCTATGATCACTTCATCGGTAATCGCCTTAATTATCTTTTTAGTTATCTGAATAATTAATGCAACTTCATTAAAATAAAAATCGAGCCGACTCAAAACTCTAAAACGAGATTTGAGCGGCTCATTTTATTATCCGTTATATTTATGCAGCAGTAAGTAAAACTCACCGACAACTAACAAAAAATCAATGCAAAGACTACCTTGCAGTTCCGTCCAAATTGATTATCGTCATCGAAAGTTTTCCGACCTCGTTGTAGATTTCCTCAAAACTATCCGCGTCGCAGGTTATCACACCCTCGTTAGGATCGCTGATCGTGACGGTATTATCATCCAGATCGTATCCGCAAAGCATTTCGCAGTGCTCGTTGTCATACCAGTAATAGGTTTCGCCATCGTAGTAATATTCATCATCGGTCATCGAGGGCTCGTTCTGATACAAGGTCGACCAGATCACCACGGGATAGCCGTTGTCGATCAGCTTATATAAATCGCTGAGCTCAGTGCCCATAGTATTTATCGCGTGATAATCTGAGCCCATATGTGAAAGATACGAATTTGCGGTCGCGGTCAAGCCCGGCGGATAAATCGCCGCGCCGAAATCGCTGAACGGATCGCCGACATATCCGTACATCAGGTCATAATCTTCATAGTAAAGGTAATTTTCGGCTATTTCGGTTTTTTCAATGTCAAAGCCGAGGTAATCCAGCGCGGCAGTCAGCGCGACCGACTCACAGCCCGTGGGAAGCTCGGGATATTGGATCCACTCCTCGACCTCAAGCTGATGCGAACTGCGTTTCAGAGGAGAGCTGAGAATCGAGTCGAGCCTGTTGTAATACTCAGCAGGAATTGTTTCGGGCTCGGTGGTATGAACTTCCGTTTCGGTATTATCCGCCTCGTCCTTTGTCGCCGCCTTCGGAGCTTCATCTCCGGTGGAAACAGGCGCGCTTTCGCTGCTCGAATCCCCGCTGCATCCGCAGAACCCGAGAACAAGAATCAATACAGCCATAAAGAAAGCCGCTCGCTTCATACACACCTCCGAAAACACTTTTTTTCAGTATACCACATAAATTTAATTACGGCAAGAATCGACATAAAAAATTTTATTAAAAGCCACACCCATTAAGAGTGTGGCTTAAAATCGATCAGTGTCCCCAGCGGTCAAAGAAACGGATCCCGCTGTAAGAGAGAATAAAATTCTGGCTCTCGTGGAAATTGCTCTGTACCATTCTCGGATTATACATATACATTAATCTATGCTGCACAGCGTCATGGTTTTCGTCAAAGATATATCTGACCGCCTGACGGCATTCATCGTTAGTGCCCATATCGGTACTGCCGGTATAGCGGCACTCTCGGATCACCTCGGCGACGGAGCTGTAGCCGTCAAAGCACATAGCGTCCTTCACCGACTGCGCAATCAGACAAGCTCCGATAAAGCCTCCCGAACCGAATTCGCCCATACAAAGCCTTTCGAGCAAATCTCTGTCTTCCTCGGTAAGCGTAACGCTCGCGCACATATATGTGGTATCGGGATTGTCAATTGCGATCAGGTATCCCATATCCCACTGAGTCTGATAATCTGCGGGAGCATCAGGCTTGATCGCGGTCGCATACGGAACTGACGGCTCGGTGCTCGCCGGTGTTGTAGTCGGCTGAGTCGGCTTGGTAGGAAGCGTCGGCAAAGTAGGATTAACGGAAGCGGCCGGCGCGGTTGAATCGGCAGATGCGGTAGTATCGGGCTTGGTTTCAGGCGTGGAGATCGACGACGTGCCTCCCGCCCTGCCTTCGTTTTCCTGAAGTGGGGAGTCAGCATTGTTCGGAGAAACGCCCGAGGCTGAACTGTTTTTTTGATTGTTGCCGTAAAGAACGCTGTTGGTGATCAATGTGGAAACCACCAGCATAACAGTAACCGAAAGCACGCAAATCAGTGCAATAATATTCTTTTTGTCCTTAAAAAACTCTTTGATCCTTTTTTTCATAGTCACCATTTCGATACATAATTTATCTTTTATATTGTATCACAGTTACAGCACGCATTCAATGGTTATCTTTCACAAAATGCACTATTTTGACCTCATTTACGGTTTTTTGACAACTGTGAAACGGCGGGAACAAAACGA
>ONIJ01000003.1 GCA_900317875.1 uncultured Eubacteriales bacterium | reverse complement strand
TTTTCTTCTTCTTTTTTCTTTTCTTCTTCTTTTTCTTCTTCTTGGGTTGTTTCGGTTGTTTTTTCAACCGTTCGGTTGTTTTTGCAGGCGTTTGAGTTACCCTTGGGAGCTCCGCCCTTTTTGGCGTTCGCCCTGTTGCGCTCGCATTTTTGATTGTAGTTCTCATAATCGCGGGCGATTTGCCTTGACAGCATTGAAAAAGCTATGGCAAGCGCTGGATCTCCGCTCAGGTCGGGAACCTCGCCGTCCTTCGCAAAGCGGAAAAGCAGGCTGAACAGCCTTCCGCGCTCGGCGTCGGATAGTATGTTTACGGTGTCCTCGCAGTCGAGATATATTTGAAAATATTTAGGTTTGCTGATCAAAAAATCGCGTCCTTTCGGTTTAGTAGGGAAACACCCCTCTACTTACCCCGAAAAAACGCAAAAAGTTGCATAGTTTTATGCAACTCGGGAGATATTTTTTCAAAATTTTTCTGATTGACAGGGTACCGCACGGAGCAGTTAAGTTGTCAAGTTATAATTATTTCAAATTACAAAGTTTACCTTTACATCGAAGGGACGTATATTAATGCGGAATTCGGAATCAAAAAAGCTCCCTTTCGGGAGCCTTTTCGGATTATTCGAAGTTTATTTCGCCTTCGTATTTTTGCTTGAAGATTTCGAACAGTTTTTCCAGCAGGTCTTCGTCCTCGATGCTGGTGTATTCCTCTGTATCGTCGTCGATCGGGTTGATTTTGAGGATCACGACCTCGTCGGCCTCCTCGTCGTTTTCGATGAGAACTACATACTCCTCGCCCTCGTATTCAACAACGTCGAGAAATTCAAACTCAACCTCGTTGCCCTCTTCATCCTCAAGTGTGATGAGAGTGCCCTCGGTATCCATCTCTTCCATCAGTTCTTCGTTTGCCATAGCAGACTCCTTTCCGAAAGATCGCTCTTTCTGACTGTTAACTAACAGTATAGCATAAACCGATAAAATGTCAAGTTATAAAATAATGTCAGCCCAAGACCTTTTTCGCCACGCGCAGGGCGACCGTTGAAATGCTCAGGTTCTTATCCCAAGCGGCCTGCGCGTTGTTGGTTACGATAAAGATGTTGATATTGTCCCCGGGGACCGTGAGCGCCGCCGATTCAAAGGTGGAAATGTCGCCGCCGTGATAAACGATGTCGCCGTCGAGCGATAGCCCGTAGCCGTAGTTGTTGGTTCCGGAGTAGTTGGTCGTCATCGCGGCAATGCTTTCCTTTGAAAGGATGGTTCCCTCGCGCAGGGAGCCGAGCCACTTGTCGATGTCCGCGGCGTTCGAGACGATGTCGCCGTCGCCCTTGGTGTTGAGGTAAGCCCATTTGTAAACGTAGGGCAGGCTGTCAAAATCCTCGCCCGAAGAGTCCTCGCAGACTCTCGGATCGCCGAGGGTATCGGCGCAGAAGCTCGAATTGCTCATACCGAGCGGCTCAAAGATGTTTTTGCGGACAAAGCTGTGATAATCCTCGCCGGACGCCTTTTCAACGATCATCGCGAGGAGCATATAGTTGGAGTTTGAGTAGCTCCAGCCCTTGTCGGGAGTGAATTTCAGGTTCTCGCCGAAAAGCCAGTCGAGCACGATCTGACGGTTCTCCTCGTCGGTTTTATCCTCGGAAAGGGTGAACTCGTCGATAGGATTTTCGTGTCCCGCATAGCTTGAATCGGTGTTTACGTAGTCGCGGATGCCCGAGCGCATTGAGAGCATCTGGTGAAGGGTGATGTTTTTGCCGATTTCATATTCGGGGAAATATTTTGAGAGCTTGTCGCTGACGCTGAGCTTGCCCCGCTCTTGGAGCAGCATTACCGAAGCCGCACAGAACTGCTTTGAAACCGAGCCGATCGGGAAAAGGGTGTCCATCTCAACCGCCTTGCCCTCGGCAGTGTTCGCGGTGCCGACTGCGGACTGCGCGAGCACGCGGCCGTTTCGCGTGACGTATGCTGCGCCGTTGAAGGCGAAGCTGCTGAGATTCTGGTCGAGGTAGCGCTGATATTCCTCCAACGCGGGACGGTACTTGTTGCTGCGCCAGATGAAAGCCGCCTTGCCGACCTCGCGGGTGTTTCGGTCGTCGTACTCGGCGAGATAACGCTGGATGTTTGTAGCGTCCTCGATTGTCAGGTTTTCGTGGGCAAAGTCGGTTTTTGCAACCTGAACAGTCTGCTCATCGGGCTCGGTGCCGCTTGCGAGGAGTCTTTGGATCTCGGTTACGTCCCTGATATTCACCACGCCGTCGCCGTTCGCGTCGCCCGCGAGCAGGTTGGGATGAGTTGCGGCGCTTGCAGGCGCGGCAATGCAGAACGCTGAGCAGAACACACTCGCCGAGAGCAGCGCGCCGATCAGTCTTTTTGTTTTCATTGCATTTCTCCTTTCAAAACTTCTGATTCGCTTTGGATTTTTATATTTTCACCTTGAATTCTCCCCTGCACTTCGGGCAGCGCACGCCGTGGTTTCCCTTTTGGTTCTTAACGCGGAGCTGCGCCTTGCAGAGAGGGCACTTGATGTATTTGAATTGCTTGCGCTCCCTGAATTTCTGAAATTGAAACTTAAAAAAGTTCTTTACGGGATCGAATACCTTTCTGAACATCCGATTTTCACGCGCGCGCATATTGATGTTGCGCGAAAGAGTGCGGAACACCGCCAAGCCCAGAAGCGCGAGCTGGACGCCGAGCAGAATCAGCGACGGAACAAGTCCGCGCACAAAGAAATTTGCGATATGGACCGCGAACGAAAGAGCGAGAAGAAAGCCGTTCAGCGGATCGAAGCCGTAGCGCCCCTGCATAAATTGTGCAATTTTTTGAATAAAACTCATATATCCTCCGTTTTTTCGCAATCAGCAGACGTAGTCGGCGCAGAAGTAGAGGTACTGCATATCCGCGACTACCGCCGAATGCTCTGATTTTATCACGATGACCTTTCCCGTTTCGTTGCTGAGCCTTGCGGCTCTGTCGGGAAGGTCGAAGCCGTCGCCGTGGTCGAATTTTTCGCGGAACTCCTCCTCGGTCATCACAACCGAATTGTAGCCCTCGAACATATGGAGCTGCTCGTAGTCCATAAGGTAGTACTCCTGACGGACGATCTCGATCCCGATGTCGGCGTTGCGGAGCTTGTCGATGAAGTAGGGCGCGTCGCCGAGGAACATCCCGACTTTGTAGGAGCCGATCGAAACGGTGAGGTCTGAGTTGACGGCGATCGCCGCCTCGCCCGTGTCGCCGTTGATCCCGCTGTTGATATCGGCGCTGATCACGTAGGCTGAGGAAGCGTTGATCTCCTCGATGGCGCGCTGCATAGCACCGCTCACCTCGCCTTTAAAGCCCGTTCCGAGCAGGCAGTCAACAATGATGTCGCAGCCCGTAAAGGGAGCGGGAACACTGATGTTTCCCTCCTCGGCGCCCTTTGACATCGCGGTGTGGTAATAGAAAAGTCCGTCGCGCGAAAATCTCTCGTCCACGCGGAAAATCGTGGGCGTCAGCCCGTTTTCGAGCAGGATGCAGGCGAGCGCGTAGCCGTCGCCGCCGTTGTTGCCGACGCCGCAGACAATGGCGACTTTGCCGACAAAGCGCACCGACTGAAAAATCCCCAGTGCCGCGCGGTGCATAAGCTCGGCGGAGGTTGTGCCCGAGGCGATCGTGTGTGCGTCGCTCTCGCGCATATTTTGTACGGTAACAACCTGTGGTAGCATAATTATCTCCTGTTATTTTTGATTAGCCGCGTCATAGGCGACCTGAGCCGACTCTGTATCCTTGTTGCAGGTGAGCAGGAAAAGCGGAACTGCCGAAAACAGTTCGTTGAAAATCGAGAGCAGCTTCTGCATATTCTCGCGGGTTTTCGGAAAGAGCGTCGCCTCGAGGAGCTGCTTGAAAACCGAACCCGGGCTTATTCGCTTTGCGGTGTTTTCCTCTCCCCTTTGGAGAATGTAGATCGCCTTTATCGGAGCGGTTCTGTTGCAGCCGATGTCGCTTTTTCCCATCCAGGGAGTTCCGCAGACGAAAAATCTTCCGTCGATTTTGCGGATTATCGGCTTGTCGTCGTTTATCATAGTGACCTTTTCACCGAAAAGCCTGCGCCAGTTGCGCGTGTGAGTTGATTTTCCCGTCCCGCTAAGGGCAGTGAACAGGTAGCCCTCGCCGTCAAGCTCCAATGCGGACGAGTGGAAAAATATCCCCTCGAAATCGCTGAGCATTCTCTCGCAGATTTTAGTGTAAAGGTAAGGCCCCTCGTTCATATCGGGACGATCGGGAAACGGCGAGTGCGACTCAAATTCCGCGAATTCCTCAGCGCTGCGCTCCACGGAAAAGTCAACGCTCTCCTCGTCGGTGAGGTACGGCGCAAGCCGGTCGATTGTTTCTTTATATTCGGGCTCAAGACCGATGTTGAGCCCCGCAATTTTGTAAACGGGCATATCTTCCTCCGCTGCATATTTTTTACAATAATCCATCGCTCTTGCCGCATTGCGGCAAATCGAGCGGGCAATATAAAATTTATAATAATTT
>ONIJ01000039.1 GCA_900317875.1 uncultured Eubacteriales bacterium | reverse complement strand
TTTTCGGGCAGCCGCTTTGTTTTGAGCAGGTCAAATTACTCTATAATACTTGAAAAATATCTCGGGAAATGATATAATAAACTTAATTATGTAAAATGGAGCAGCAGGGGCTTATTCAAGGGGCGCCCGCTGACGATTATTGACGGATGGCGGTATTGGTATGAAATCCAAAATCATTGTTATCGAAGGGCTTGACGGTTCGGGCAAGGCGACTCAGACCGCCCTGCTCGCCGAAAAGCTGAAAGCGGGCGGAAAAACCGTGCGCAGACTTGAATTTCCCGACTACGGCAGCCCGAGCTCCGCTCTGGTAAAGATGTACCTCGGCGGCGAGTTCGGAAGCAAGCCCGAGGATGTTAACGCCTACGCCGCCTCGGCGTTCTACGCGGTCGACCGCGCCGCGGGCTTCCTGAAGGACTGGAAGCGCGACTACGAGAGCGGATGCATTCTCCTCAGCGACCGCTACGCCACCTCGAACATCATCTACCAGATGGCTAAGGTCGGCGACGATGAGCGCGACAGCTTCATCCGCTGGCAGGCCGATTTTGAATACGGCAAGCTCGGCATTCCCGAGCCCGATTTGGTGATCTATCTCGACGTTGAGCCCGAGGTCTCCCAAAAGCTGATGGAGAAGCGCTACGGCGGCGACAACAGCAAAAAGGACCTGCACGAAAGCAATCTCGGCTTTCTGCTCACCTGCCGGGGCAGCGCGCTCTACGCCGCCGAAAAATGCGGCTGGCAGGTGATCAACTGCTGCAGCGGCGGCGAGATCCGCACGATCGGGGAAATCGCCGGGGATATAGAAAGAGTGGTAAACGCTGCTTTATGCTGAATTTTCAACCAATCGTAAAGGAAAGAATACCCGAGTACAGGTCGTACTATGACTACACCGACGCCCTCGGCTGCGAGTTCAACTTCGTGGGCGGCTACATCTGGAGCGAGCGCTACCTTCTCCGCGCGGCTGTCTTTGACGGCACGCTCATCAAGGCGTATTTCCGCGACGACAGGCGAGTCTGGGGCTACTGTATGCCCTCGGGCAAAAACGTGCGCGGCGCGGTTGAGGAGATTTTCAGGGACGCCGGCGAGCGCGGACAGGAGGCTGTGATCGCCTATATGTCGCAGGCGGAGCGCGACAGGCTCGAAACCCTGTTCCCGAACCGCTTTGAGTTCTCGCGCGAGCCCGAGAATCAGGACTACATCTACCGCTCAGCCGATCTTGCGGAGCTTTCGGGAAAGAAGTACCACTCCAAGCGCAACCACATTTCAAAATTCTTCCGCACCTACTCGGACGAGGTCAAAATCGAAAACCTCTGCGCCGGCAATCTCGGCGGCGCGCGTGAGGTTCTGCAAAACTGGTACGCCGAAAACGAGACCGAACACGCCGATTACGGCGAATGCAAGGCGTTCGGGCTTGCGCTCGACAGCTTTGACGAGCTCGGCTTCAGGGGAATGATAATCTATGTGGGCGGCAAGCCGGCGGCGGTGACGCTCGGAACCCCGATTTCCGGAAGGTGCTTCGACGTGATGTTTGAAAAGGCGCTGCGCGAATACGACGGGATCTACGCCGTCATCAACAACGAATTTGCAAAAACTCTCACAGACTACGAGTTTTTGAACAGGGAAGAGGATCTGGGACTTGAAGGACTCAGAAAAGCCAAGCTGTCCTACCATCCCGCAATAATCTACGACAGATATTCGGCGGTGCAAAAATGATCGTCAACAGAGAGATCTCGCGTTCTGACATTCCCGCGCTCACACAGCTCTGGATCGAGTGCTTTGAGGAAAAGCGCGAGGCGGCAGAATTATTCTTTGAAAGAAATATGTCGTATACTCACGGCTGCCTTGCCCAAGACGGCGGGAAGATAATCGCCGCTGTCTATCTGATAAGCTGCACGCTCTGCGGCGGACAGGCGCATTATCTCTGCGGCGCGGCGACTCTGCCGCAATACAGGGGAAGGGGCGTGATGAGCTCGCTTATGCGCTTTGCGCTGCGCGGCGCGGCCGAGCGCGGCGACCTCTGGTCGGTGCTGCTGCCTGCCGGCGAGGGACTCTACGGCTTCTATAAAAGGTTCGGCTACGCCGAAGGCTGTTCCGAGTGCGAAATCACCCTCGGCTGCGGGGCTCCGGGAAATATTTCGGAGGGCGAGCCCGATCTTGAAAGACTGCAGGCAGCCTGCTTCAAGAATAATTTTCTTTATTGGAATAATGATTATATACGCTTCGCCGAGAAATACTACTCCTGCTACGGCGTGAGCTCGGCAAAAGGCAAAAATGTTTTTGCGCTTTATGAGCGCAGCGGCGATTATGCCGAGGTGTTCTACGCGATTTATAATGATATAAAAGAATTAAAAAGCCATTTATCCGCCGAAGGGATTCGGCGCTTCACCCTTAAGGGCGCGGCCGGTTCTCCGCTGTTTGAAGGCTGCAAGCCGGAAAAGCGCGGGATGATCCTTCCGCTGTCGGACAAAAAGCCGCCCGAGAGGACATATATCGGAATAACACTCAGTTAAAAAGGAAGGTTTATTATGTATTACTTATTTTTGGCAAACGGTTTTGAAATCACAGAGGCAATGGCGCCGCTCGACATTATGCGCCGCGCCGGACTCGACGTAAAGACGGTCGGCGTGACAGGCGGCGAAGCCCAGAGCTCCCACGGAATTACCGTCAAGGCTGACATCAGTCTTGACGAGGTTTCATATGATGGAATCGAGGGCGCGATCCTCCCCGGAGGAATGCCCGGAACCCTCAATCTCAAGGCGAGCGACAAGGTCAGGGCGTGCGTTCAGCACTGCTTTGACAACGGCCTTATGATCGCCGCGATCTGCGCCGCTCCCTCGGTTTTCGGACAGATGGGACTGCTCGGCGGCAAAAAGGCAACCTGCTTCCCGGGCTTTGAAAAGGATCTTCTCGGTGCGGAGTGCACCGCAGCTCACGTTGAAACCGACGGAAATGTGATCACCGCCAAGGGCGCGGGCTGCGCGCTCGAGTTCGGCCGCGCCATCGTCAGTCTCGCGCTCTCCGAGAACGAGGCCGACAAGGTGCTGTGTGATATGCAATGCTGCTGATCAACGTAAAAGAGGAAAAGCGCAGACTGCGCGCGCGTTACAAAAAGCTCCGCGCGCAGTGCCCCAAGGACGTCAAGCTCCGCCTTGACAGCGCGCTGACCGCGAAGGTGCTCGGAACCGAGGAATACAAAAGCTGCGAAACGCTGTTTATTTTCGTTTCCTCCGAAATCGAGTGCGACACCTCGCAGATCATCGGCGACGCGTTCTCAAAGGGCAAAAGAGTGGCCGTTCCGCGCTGCGCCGACAAGTCGGGCAAAATGGATTTTTACTACATAAGATCCTTCGGCGACTTGTCCGAGGGTATGTTCTCAATCCTTGAGCCCGATCCCGAAAAATGCGAAAAGGTCACCGATTTTTCGTCGGGGCTGTGCATCGTACCGGGGCTGTGCTTTGACTACGAGGGCTACCGCGTCGGCTTCGGCAAGGGCTATTACGACCGCTTCCTCGACGTTTTCGGCGGAACCGCCGCGGGTATCTGCTATTCAAAATACACATTAAAGCAGCTTCCGCGCGGAAACCACGACCGCCGCACCGACATACTTATTACAGAAAAGTTTATAAACCGAAATCAATAGAGGTGTATGAATGGAAAGATACGACAACAGCCGCCGCGACTTTGAAGAGCAAAGGCGCAGAAAGGCGGAAAATTTTCATCTGAGCATTTCCGACGATTACGACTACAGCGAATCCTCCGGCGAGCCCGAGGAAATCAATTCCTACAGCGGGCAGGACGTAAAGGAGCAGATAGCCAAGGAATCGAAGAAATCGCTCAAAAAGCGCCAGCGCGCGCAGAAGCGCGACCTGCGCAGGCGCAACAGGCGCAACCGCCGCTATTTCCGCATTATGTGGATCATTTCCATCATCATAATCGGAACAATGATCTCCACCTATATAGTGACGGGAATGAACGACGCGCTCGCCATCAACCGCAAGGACGACTCGGTGGTATCGGTAAAGATCCCCGCGAATCCCGCGCTTGACGATGTCACCGATGAGCTCGTAAAGAAGGGCGTTATCGACGAGGGCGAATACTTCAAGCTCTACACGAAGATGACAAAGTCCGACGACTACTTCACCGAAGGCACCTACAGGCTCAAAAAGAATATGGACTATCAGGCGATACTCACGAACCTCAGCGGAAACAAAAACCGTACCGACACCGTTGAAATCACCATCATCGAGGGTATGAGCGTGCTTGAGATCGCCGACAAGCTCTATGAAAAGGGCGTCCTTTCCGACAAGGACAAGTTCCTTGAGCTCTGCGCCTCGGACAAGTTCGACAAGGACTTCGATTTCATCAAAGATATCAAGAACCCCGGCGAGCGCATCTACAAGCTCGAGGGCTATCTCTACCCCGATAAATACGAGTTCTATGAGCACGACGACCCGATGAGCATTATCTACAAGTTCCTCAACAACTACGAAACAAGGCTCTACGCCAAGCAGGCGTTCGACGGAGAGGAAAAGCTCCGCTCCTATCATAAGATGATCGGGCTCAAGGATTCCAAATACACGCTCGATCAGCTTATCACGATCGCTTCGATCGTACAGGCTGAGGCGGCAAACAAGGACGATATGTACGTAGTAGCGTCAATCATCCGCAACCGCCTTGAAGCGGATCAGGATATGGGCGTTGCAAACCTGAGCCTCGATTCAACCAAGTATTATCCGTACCGTTCCGAGGACAAGGTCCCCTCGTCGGCAGGAAAGAACTTCAAGAGCAAATACGACACCTACACTCTCAAGGGACTCCCGCCGGGACCGATCTGCAACCCCGGAATGGAGGCGCTCAAGGCGGCGCTTATGCCCAAGGAAACAAGCTACTACTACTTCTGCCACGACAAGAACGGAAACGCTTACTACGCGTCTACGATCGAGGAGCACCAAGCTAACCTGGAGTATATTGAGTGATGAACAGCAAACCTGAAATTTTATCTCCCGCGGGAGATATGGAAAGCCTGCGATCCGCCCTGAATTTCGGGGCGGACGCGGTGTTCCTCGCGGGCAAGAGCTTCGGAATGAGGTCGTCTCCGCGCAACTTCGACGAGGCTGAGCTTAAAGCCGCCTGCGCTCTGGCTCATTCCGCGGGGAAGAAAATTTATCTGACCTGCAACATTCTGCCGCGCAACGGCGAGCTTGCCGCTCTGCCGGACTTCCTTTCAATGGCTCAGGACGCCGGAACGGACGCCTTCATAATCGCCGACCTCGGCGTGCTCGAGGCGGCAAAGCGCTACGCGCCCAAGGTCGCGCGCCACGTTTCCACTCAGGCGGGCGTCACAAACTACGCCTCTGCAAACGCGCTGTACAACCTCGGGGCTTCAAGGATCGTCACCGCAAGGGAGATCCCGCTCGACGAGATCGCCGAGATCCGCGCGAAGATCCCCAAGGATATGGAGATCGAGTGCTTTGTGCACGGCGCGATGTGCGTGTCGTTTTCGGGGCGGTGCCTGATTTCGAGCTATCTGACCGGACGCGACGCAAACCACGGCGACTGCGCTCAGCCCTGCCGCTGGAAGTACCACCTGTTTGAGGAAAAGCGCGAGGGACAGTTCTTTCCCGTCGAGGAGGACGGGCAGGGCACCTTCCTCTACAACTCGCGCGACCTGTGTATGATCGATCACATTCCCGAGCTCGTGAAAGCGGGCGTGTCCAGCTTCAAAATCGAGGGCAGAGCCAAGTCGGCTTATTACACCGCGGTCACCACAAACGCCTACCGCAAGGCTGTGGACTGCTATTTTGAGCAGGGCGATCCCTTTACGCTCCCCGAATGGATCAGGGAGGAGCTTGAAAAAATCAGCCACCGCGAATACAACACGGGCTTCTACTTCGGCGGCGAGCCCGGTCAGGTCACGGGCAACGGCGGCTACATAAGGCATTACGACAACGTTGCGGTCTGCGAGGAAAACGTGGACGAAGCAACTTCGATAATTTCACAGAGAAACAAATTTTGGGCAGGAGACACCCTCGACGTTCTTCCGCCCGACGGCTTTCCGTTCAAGGTCAGGTGCCTTTCGCTGACAAACGGCGAGGGAGAGAGCGTTGACAGCGCTCCGCACCCGATGGAAATTCTGACGATGAAAACCGACAAACCCGTATTGAAGGGCTCGGTCATCCGCAGAAAAAGAGATAATTAAGAGATTTATATAACAAAGGAGTAATAACAATGCAGTGGACAGGACTTAACGAGCTTCGCGAAAAGTTTCTTTCGTTTTTCGAGAGCAAGGGATGTCTCAGACTTCCGAGCTTTTCGCTGGTTCCCAAGGACGACAACAGCCTTTTGCTTATCAACAGCGGAATGGCGCCGATGAAAAAATACTTTACGGGCGAGGTTACGCCGCCGCGCAAGCGCGTGACCACCTGCCAGAAGTGCATCCGCACGCCCGACATCGAGCGCGTGGGAATCACGGCGCGTCACGGCACCTTCTTTGAGATGCTGGGCAACTTCTCATTCGGCGACTACTTCAAGAGAGAGGCTACCGCGTGGGCGTGGGAGTTCTTCACAAAGGTTCTGGAGCTGCCCGAGGAAAAGCTCTATGTGTCCATCTATCAGGACGACGACGAGGCTTACGACATCTGGACAAAGGAGGTCGGCGTTGATCCCTCGCATATGGTCCGCCTCGGCAAGGAGGACAACTTCTGGGAGCACGGCTCAGGTCCCTGCGGTCCCTGCTCCGAAATCTATTTCGACCGCGGACCGGAAAAGGGCTGCGGCAGCCCCGACTGTCACGTCGGCTGCGAGTGCGACCGCTTTGTAGAGGTTTGGAACCTCGTATTCACCCAGTTTGAAAACGACGGCAACGGAAACTACACTCCGCTCGACCATCCCAATATCGACACCGGAATGGGCCTTGAGCGCCTCGCCTGCGTAATGCAGGAGGTCGACAACCTGTTCCTCGTTGACACCGTGCAGAACATTATGAAGCACATCAGCGAGATCACCGGCGTCAGCTACGGTGAAAACGAAAAGAGCGACATCTCGCTGCGCGTTATCACCGACCACATCAGAAGCACGACCTTTATGATCGGCGACGGCGTAATGCCGTCAAACGAGGGCAAGGGCTACGTGCTGCGCCGCCTGCTCAGGCGCGCGGCTCGCCACGGCAGACTTCTCGGCTACAACAAGCCCTTCCTCTACAAGGTCTGCGACACCGTGATAAAGGAAAATCTCACCGCTTATCCCGAGCTTAAGGAGAAGCAGGAGTTCATCACAAAGGTCATCCGCGTCGAGGAGGAGAGCTTCGCAAAGACCATCGATCAGGGCTTCAAAATGCTTCAGAACCTGATCGAGCGCGACGACATCACCACAATCAGCGGCGAGGACGCCTTCAAGCTCAACGATACCTACGGCTTCCCGATCGACCTCACAAGAGAGATCCTCGAGGAAAAGGGAATGAAAATCGACTTCGACCGCTTCCACGAGCTGCTTCTCGAGCAGAAAAAGCGCTCCAGAAGCGCCAGAAAGAACGCCGGAGCCGACGCGTGGATCAGCGATTCCACCGACCTTTCCGACGTTGAAAAGACCGACTTCGTCGGCTACAGCGATCTCGTCTGCGGAGCAAAGGTGCTCGCCATCGTCAAGGACGGCGAAAGAGTCCGGGCGGCGGGCGAGGGCGAAAACGTTATCCTCGTGCTCGACAAAACTCCCTTCTACGCCGAGAGCGGCGGACAGGTTGGCGACACCGGTAAAATTTCTTCAAAAGAATTTACCGCCGAGGTCGATAACACCACAAAGGACGCTTCGGGCAATATTTACCTTCACTCCTGCACCATCACCTCCGGCGGCGCAACCGTTGACGCCGAGGC
This sequence comes from uncultured Eubacteriales bacterium, assembly GCA_900317875.1. Lineage (GTDB taxonomy): Bacteria > Bacillota > Clostridia > Oscillospirales > Acutalibacteraceae > Ruminococcoides. The sequence goes on along the minus strand of ONIJ01000039.1, from coordinate 2,143 downwards.
TTTGGCGGCTGTTGACAAGGCGCGCAGAGACGACATCAAGCGCAACCACACCGCGGCTCACCTGCTCCAGGCGGCGCTCAGAGATGTGCTCGGCAACCACGTTCAGCAGGCAGGTCAGCTCGTGTCCGACGGCAGCGTGCGCTTCGACTTCACACACTTCGAGGCAATGACCGCCAAGGAGCTGCTCGACGTCGAAACAATGGTAAATGAAAAAATCTTCGCCTCAATTCCCGTTATCACCAGGGAAATGCCGATCGAGGAAGCCAAAAACCTCGGCGCAATGGCCCTGTTCGGTGAAAAATACGGCGACACCGTCCGCGTTGTAAGCGCGGGAGATTTCTCGGTCGAGTTCTGCGGCGGCACGCACGTAGACAACACCGCTCAGCTCGGACTCTTCAAGATCCGTCAGGAAGGCTCTGTTGCCGCGGGCGTCAGAAGGATCGAGGCTGTAACTGGCAACGGCGTTATCGACTATATCAACAAGGCTCAGGCGCTCATCGCGGGCGCGGCGGCAGTCCTCAAGCTCTCAAATCCCAAAATGATCATCGAGGGCGTAAAAAAGGCAGAGGAGCTTATCAAGGCGCAGAGCAGGGAGATCGAGCAGCTCAACGGCAAGCTTGCCGAATCCAAGATGTCTGCTGTTATGGACAACGCCGTTGAGGTCGGCAGACTTACAGTGGTTACGGGCTCGGTAAAGGGAATAAGCCCTGACGTTCTGCGCGGAATGTGCGAGGACGCAAAATCCAAAAAGCCCGGGCTCGTGATCGTGCTCGCCACCGTCAACGACGGAAAGCTCAACTTCGCGGCGGGCTGCGGCAAGGAAGCGGTCGCAAAGGGCGCTCACGCCGGAAGGCTCGTAAAGGCTGTGGCTCAGATCGCGGGCGGCAACGGCGGCGGAAAACCCGAGCTCGCAATGGCGGGCGCAAAGGACGAAAGTAAGATTCCCGAGGCGCTTGAGGCAGTTGTTCCTACCCTTGAGGGTATGATTTGACCGGTTTTCCAATCTATGGAAAATAATGAAGATATGTAGATAAACGACAAAACGCAAACTCAATTCTTGTAAAAAGCGACGAATAAAAATTTTTTAAAAGTATTGAAGTTTTGTTACAATTATTGTATAATTATTGTACTGAGATGTATATTCTCGGATATGAACGATATTTAGGAGGAGTTTAAAAATGTTCAAGAAATTTGCAAGCATTGCAATTGCTGCTCTGCTCGTTGGAAGCACTGCCGTAGTTGCAAGCGCTGCTGAAGCCGACGACGACGCTGTTGCGGCTGCTGACGACAATTCTTCTGCCGTAGCTGCTGCTGATGACGCTTCTTCGGCCGTAGGTGCAGACGATGCATCGGAAGCCACAGGTGCTTCAACAAAGATTTTCTTCGATGTAAAGACAACACCCTGGAATGTTTCCAATGCTCAGCCCGCTTTCTATCTTTATGAGCACGGCGCAGGCGAAATCATCACCTGGGGTTCCAAAAAGGGTAAGATGACTGCTGAAGGCGACGGCGTATTCTCATACGACCTTGGCGCAAAGGGCATCACTCTCGAGTCAGGCAAGGCTTACGGTTGTATCTTCACAGATAACTGGAACGCTCAGACCTGCGACCTTATCCTCGGCGCTGACAGCGTTGGCGACACCGCAGTCTGCACAGCTAACAAGATCGAAAACAACGTTGACTCTAACAAGAAGAGCCTGGAAGTTAAGTGGAAGAGCGGCAAGTACGGTAACCCCAAATGCATCACCTCTATCGGTAATGTAATCGGCGATACCCTCTGGCCCGGAGATTCCGACTACGGTATGTTCCTCGCATTCCTTAAGTCCGACGGTAAGGACGGTCTTGCAAACGCCCTTAAGTTCAACGGCAAGGACGAGCAGACAACTGTTGACGATACCGCTAAGGCTCTCGGCCTCGGCAAGGAAGACGTTAAGAAGGCTATCGCAGAGTCCGGCAAGACCATCAAGTGGGATGAGAGCAAGTCCTCTCTCTCCGGCGGTTCTTCGGGCGGCGGCTCAAGCTCAGGCGGCTCCAGCTCCGGCGGCGGTTCAGAGTCAGGCGGCTCAACCTCAGGCGGCGGCTCAACCTCAGGCGGCTCAACCTCAGGCGGCTCCAGCTCAGGCTCCAGCTCAGGCTCCAGCTC
>ONIJ01000022.1 GCA_900317875.1 uncultured Eubacteriales bacterium | reverse complement strand
GTTTACGCCGACGACGACAAGCTCTTTTCCTTTTCGCTGAACAGCGAGGGACTTGAGCAGCTCAACCGCGCGAGCGAGGCTTATTTAAAATACAGATTCGAAAAGGACTTTAAAACACTTAATTTTTATAAAGCTATTACATAATATGAACAGACATTACAAAACACTTGAACTCGACAAAATTCTCGAAAGGCTCTCGGGACTCACATCTCTTCCGGACGCGCGCGAGCAGGCGCTTGCGCTGGAGCCTCAGACGGACATAAAAAAGACGGAGCTGCTCCTAAGGCAGACCGACGACGCGGTCGCGCTGAGCGGCCGGTTCGGCGCGCCCTCGTTCGGCGGAGCGGTAAACTGCGCCGGAAATCTCCGCCGCGCGGAGGCGGGCGGCTGCCTTACGGCGGGCGAGCTTCTGAAAATCGCCGATACCCTGCGGATCATCCGGACAGTTAAGGAGTGGCACTCGCGCTGCGCCTCTGTAGAAACCGCGCTCGACGGCTTTTTCAGCGGCCTTATCTCAAACAAATACCTCGAGGAGAAAATCACCTCCGCGATAATCAGCGAGGAGGAAATTTCCGACAAGGCGAGCAATACGCTCTCGGATATCCGCCGAAAGATCCGCACCGCGTCCTCAAAGGCGCGCGAAACTCTCGATAAAATAGTACACAGCTCAAAATATATCAAATACTTGCAGGATACGATCATCACTCAGCGCGACGGCAGATACGTTGTGCCCGTCCGTGCCGAGTGCCGCAACAATGTTCCGGGACTGGTGCACGACACTTCCTCGAGCGGCCAGACGGTATTTATCGAGCCGATGGGAGTCGTTCAGGCGAATAACGACATCCGGATGCTCCGAAACAAGGAGGAGGAGGAAATCGAGCGTATCCTCTTTGAGCTCTCGGCAAACGCCGGCGACTTTGCCGACACGATCATCCGCAGCTACAACAACCTTTCGCAGCTCAACCTGATTTTCGCAAAGGCTGAGCTCGCTTACTCAATGCGCGCCACTCTGCCGAAAATCAACGACAGGGGAGTTATCAATTTAAAGCAGGCGCGTCATCCGCTTATTCCAAAGGACAAGGTCGTTCCGATCGACATCAATCTCGGCGGCGACTTCGACACCCTTGTGATAACCGGTCCCAACACGGGAGGTAAAACAGTTACCTTGAAAACCCTGGGACTGCTCACGCTGATGGCTATGTGCGGACTTCTGGTGCCCTGCGCGGACAACAGCGAGCTGAGCGTGTTCAGGCGCGTGCTGGTGGACATCGGCGACGAGCAGAGCATTGAGCAGTCGCTGTCGACCTTCTCGGCGCATATGACAAACATCATCCAGATAATAAAACTCGCGAACGCGGGCTCGCTCTGCCTGATTGACGAGCTCGGCGCCGGAACCGACCCGGTAGAAGGTGCGGCGCTCGCGATCGCGATCCTCGAAAGACTGCGCGAAAGCCGCGCAAAAATCGCCTCGACCACTCACTACGCGGAGCTCAAGGAGTTTGCCCTGCGCACCGAGGGCGTTGAAAACGGAAGCTGCGAATTCGACGTTGCGACACTCAAGCCCACCTACCGCCTGCTCATCGGCGTTCCCGGCAAAAGCAACGCGTTTGCGATTTCAAAGCGGCTCGGAATGGAGCAGGACATCGTGGCCCGCGCTCAGGAGCTTGTTTCAGGCGAAAACAGGCAGTTTGAGGACGTTGTTGAAACCCTCGAAAAGCGCCGTCAGAGCCTTGAAAGGCAGGTCGAAAACGCCAACCGCCTCACCGCCAAGGCGAACACCGAAAAACAGAAGGCGGAAAACGAGCTTCGCCGGGCCAAGGCGGACGCCGAGCGCGAGATCGAGCGCGCCCGCGAGGAAGCTCAGCGCATAATCTCGAGGACGAGGGCTCAGGCAGACGCTTTGGTTGAGGAGCTTGAAAAAGCGCGCAGGGAAAAGGAGCTCTCTGCGGAAGGCCGCTCAAAGCTGCGCCGCGACATCAATCAGATGGAAGCTCACGCCGACCCCGTAAAGCTCAAAAACACTCCCGACGAGGAATACAAGCTGCCGCGTCCGCTCAAGGTGGGCGACGAGGTGCTTATCTATGATATTGACAAAAACGCCACCGTGCTCGCGCCGCCGAACAAGGACGGCGTTGTGCTGGTGCAGGCGGGCATAATCAAAACGCGGGTGGACATCAAGAATCTTCGCCTGCTCAAATCTAAGCTCAAGCCCAACACTCCCAAATTCGCCGCAACGCGAAACGTCCCCAGCCGAATGGACGTCCGGCCCGAAACCGAGGTAGACGTGCGCGGTCAGACCGCGATCGAGGCGATCGGGATCGTCGACAAGGCTATCGACAACGCGGTCCTTTCGGGAGTGAGCAAGCTCACGATAATCCACGGCAAGGGCACGGGCGTCCTCCGCCGCGAAATAAATCAGTATCTCCGCCGCCACAAGGCGGTAAAATCCCAGCGCCTAGGAACCTTCGGCGAGGGCGAGGACGGAGTGACGATCGTGGAGCTTAAATAGCTCGCTCAATTTGTGATTTTATTGCGTAATGCGCAGTTTAGCGGGGCGATCCGCTCACGCGCATTATCATACGGACAGGAGTAAACATATGAAAAAACAATTCTTGGACAGCGGCAAAATCGTAGGCACTCACGGCATCAAGGGCGAGGTTCGCATCGAGCCCTGGTGCGATTCGCCCGAGTTTTTGTGCGCCTTTAAAAAGCTGTATCTCGACGAGCGCGGCGAGAGCGCAATTGAGGTCAAGTCGCGTCCGCATAAAAACATCACGCTCTGCAAAATCAAGGGCGTCGACACGATAGAGGACGCCGAGCGGCTGCGCGGAAAAATCGTATACATCGACCGCGGCGACATCACGCTCGGTGAGGGCGTGCACTTCGTTCAGGATCTGATCGGCCTCGAGGCGCGCGACCTCAACACAAACGAGTTCTACGGCAAGCTCACCGACGTACTGCGCACCGGCGCAAACGACGTTTACGAAATTACCCGCGGCGGCAAAAAGTACCTTGTTCCCGTAATCGACGAGGTCGTCCGCGAAATCAACACGGATGAGGGCTATGTGCTGCTCACCCCGATGAAAGGAATTTTTGAAGATGAGGATTGACATAATCACTCTCTTTCCCGAGATGTTCGCTCCCGTGCTCGGCGAGAGCATAATCGGGCGCGCGCGTCAGAACGGCTTTGTCGAAATCCATACTCACCAGCTCCGCGACTTCGCCTTTGACAAGCACCGCCGCGTGGACGACACGCCCTACGGCGGCGGAATGGGAATGCTGATGAAGGCGGAGCCTATCGCGCTATGCTTCGAGGCGATTTGTAAGGAAATCGGAGAGCGTCCGCATTTTGTGTATATGTCTCCGCAGGGCAAAACCCTGAATCAGGGCAGACTGCGCGAGCTGTCGGAGCTGAAAAATATCTGCGTTCTCTGCGGCCACTACGAGGGCGTAGACCAGAGGCTTCTCGACGAGTTCATCGACGAGGAGATCTCGATCGGCGACTACGTGCTCACGGGCGGCGAAATCCCCGCGATGGTCTTTGCGGACGCGCTCTGCCGGATGGTTCCGGGAGTGCTCAGCAACAACGAGTGCTTCACCGAGGAAAGCCACTTCAACGGTCTGCTCGAGTACCCTCAGTACACAAAGCCCGCCGAGTGGCGCGGGATCGGGGTTCCGGAGGTCCTGCTCAGCGGACACCACCTCAATATTGAAAAATGGCGGCGCGAGCAGGCGCTTGAGGTCACCGAAAAGAAGCGTCCCGACCTGCTTGAGTAGTCAATACTGTTCTAAAATATTGCTATATTTATATGTGAATACAGGTAATTCGACCGAATATGTTGTAATGTTGCACAATAAAACGGTAATTATTTCTACGTCGGGTGAGTATTCAAACGAAAATAAAAAACCGTATTGACCTCGGAGAAAAAAATGATTATAATGTTAACACGAGGTTAAGTCAAAAACTATCTATTACTAGACAAAGAGAAGAGGGTATTTCAAATGTATGCTAAGGAAGTATTAGTTCAGAACAAAGCAGGCCTGCACGCTCGTCCCGCAACATTCTTCATTCAGAAGGCAAATGAATTCAAGGCTACAATCTGGGTTGAGAAGGAAGAGCGCCGCGTAAACGCAAAGAGTCTTTTGGGCGTGCTTTCACTGGGCATCATCGGCGGAACAACCATCAAGATCATTGCTGACGGCGCTGATGAAACAGACGCTGTTGAAGGTCTTGCCGCTCTGGTTGAGTCGGGCTTTGCCGAGTAATTTTTAATATGCGCATTTACGGGCGGATGATTCCGCCCGATTTTTCTTTTATGGAGTTTTTACGGAGGTGATTGTGTGAATCCCAAAATGGGCGAGCTCAGGAAAAAGGCGATGGCGCTGCCGCTGCTGCCCGGCGTTTACATTATGCACGCCGCCGACGGCGAAATAATCTACATCGGCAAGGCAAAGGCGCTGAAAAACCGCGTCAGCCAATATTTCGGCTCGCAGAACAATCACCCCGAAAAGGTGCGCCGGATGGTCGACAACGTCGACCGCTTCGAGTACATCATCACCGACAGCGAGTTTGAGGCGCTCATCCTCGAGTGCAGCCTGATAAAGCAGCACTCGCCCAAGTACAATATCCTGTTAAAGGACGACAAAGGCTACAGCTACATCCGCGTAGGCAGCGGCGACTGGGGAAAGCTCAGCTATGTGCTTCAAAAGTCGGACGACGGCGCGACCTACATCGGCCCTTATAAAAGCAGTTATTATGTCAAAAGCGCGGTTGAGGAAGCAAACAAAATCTTTATGCTCCCGACTTGCAGCAGGCAGTTCCCGCGCGATTTCCGCAAGGGCAGGCCTTGCCTCAACTACCACATAAAGCAGTGTATGGCGCCCTGCACGGGCAGGGTAAAGGTCTCCGATTATCAGGAGAGCCTGCGGCAGGCGCTCGACTTTTTAAAGGGCGGCTCGTCAAATTCAATTAAGCAGCTGACCGCTCAGATGGAGGAGGCTGCGGAGAATCTTGAGTTTGAGCGCGCCGCGAGAATACGCGACAAAATCGCCGCAGTCAAAAAAATGGGCGACAAGCAGAAGGTCGTCGCGAACAAGGTGCTCGACGAGGACGTGATCGCATCCTTTTCAAACGACGGAAAAACCTGCTTTCAGGTGTTCCGATTTGAAGGCGGCAGGCTGTTTGACCGCGAGAGCTTCATCTTCGACAGCGGCGACAGCGAGTCCGAAACCGAGGAATTCATCATCAGCTACTACACCCTGCGAGGCGATGTGCCGAAGAATGTGGCGGTCGACAACGCCTTTGAGGGTATGGAGGACGCCGCGCGCTGGCTCGGTCAAAAGCGCGGCAGCAAGGTAAATCTCACCGCTCCGCAGCGCGGCGAGCAGGCTCAGCTCGTTGCGATGTGCCGCTCGAACGCGGCCGAGGCGCTCGCGCAGCAAAAGGGCGCCACCGTCAGGGAGTTCGGCGTGCTCGAGGAGCTCAGGGAAACGCTGGGGCTTTCCTCTTTGCCCGAATATATCGAGTGCTACGATATTTCAAACCTCGCGGGCACCGAAAACGTGGCGGGAATGGTCGTCTACAAAAACGGCAAGCCGCTCAAATCCGCCTACAAAAAATTCAAAATAAAGGGCTTCGAGGGACAGGACGACTACGCTTCAATGGCAGAGGTGCTTACCCGTCGCTTCGAGGAGTTCTTTAATGCCGAAAAAGCCGACGAGGGCTTCGGCAAGCTGCCCGACCTGATCCTGCTCGACGGCGGAAAGGGACAGGTAGCTGCGGTCCGCGCCGTATTTGACAGAATGGGCGTGAGCGTTCCGCTTTTCGGACTGGTCAAGGACGACAGGCACCGAACCCGCGCCGTTACGGGCGAGGGCGGCGAAATCGCGATCAGCTCAAAACGGGCGCTGTTTACCTTTCTGAGCAAGATGCAGGACGAGGTTCACCGCTTCGCGATAGGCTACCACCACGCGCGTCGCAGCAAATCGACCTTCCGCAGCTCGCTCACCTCGATCGAGGGCGTGGGCGAGGTGAGGGCAAAGGCTCTGCTGAAGTTTTTCCGCACAATTGACAACATTTCAAAAGCGGATTTGGAGGAGCTTGAAAGCGCTCCGAAGATGACAAAGGACACAGCGCGCGCGGTTTACCGCTATTTTCACCCCGAGGAAGCAAAACATTTGGATGAACTTTCTTCAAATTAACGGAAAAAAGCCTTGTAAAAAAATGTGTTGTATGATATACTGAACATATTAGTGAGGAATTCAATATGAGAGTTATTACAGGCTCGGCTCGCGGCAGACGCCTTGAAACCCTTGAGGGCGAGGACGTCAGACCTACAACCGACAGAATCAAAGAAGCGATTTTTTCCATCATTCAGTTCCAAACCGAGGGCAGGAGCTTTCTCGACCTGTTCGCGGGCTCGGGACAGATGGGCATTGAGGCGCTCAGCCGCGGCGCAAAAAACGCGTGCTTTGTCGACAGCGCCAAGAAGTCGATCGAGGTTGTTAAGCGCAACCTGAAAACAACAAAACTTGAGCAGAACGCCAAGGTTTTTCAGGCGGATTACAAGAGCTTTCTCTCGATGAATTCGCAGCTGTTCGACATCGCCTTTCTCGATCCGCCCTACGGAACAGGAACGCTTCAGGAGGCGCTGCCCCTTGTGGCAAAGGCTATGAACGACACGGGCGTGATTATTGCGGAAAATCCCCTGAATGAGGAAATTTTGCCGCAATACGGCGATTTTGTGCTTGACAGACAGTATCGCTATGGTAAAATAAAGGTATCAACATTCAGACATAAGGATTTTGCGCAATGAATAAAACAGTAATCTGTCCCGGCAGTTTTGATCCCGTAACGCTCGGACATCTCGATATAATCACGCGCGCGGCTAAGATGTTTGACCGCGTCATCGTCGCGGTGCTCGTCAATTCCGCAAAAACACCGACCTTTTCAACCGAGGAGAGGATTGAGCTTCTCAGGGAAGCGGTCGGCGGTCTTGAAAACGTGGAGATCGTGAGCTTTAAGGGACTGCTCGCGGAGTATTGCAAAAAATGCGGAGTGGGCACCATCGTAAAGGGCTTGCGAGCCGTTTCCGACTTCGAGTACGAGTTCCAGATGGCGCTTGCCAACAAGAAGCTCAATCCCGAGCTGGAAACTGTTTTTCTGGCGGCTGACGCCGACTCGACCTTCCTCAGCTCGAGTATGGTTCGCGAAATCGCCTCAATGGGCGGCGACATCAGCAATTTCGTTCCCGCCTGCGTGCACGACAGAATTGTTGAAAGATTAAGGAAATAACACCTCTCACGAGGGAATACATATCAAATTAGGAATTAACAGGAGTGGATTTACAATGAAAGTTGACGATTTAATTTTACAGCTTCAGGATTTGGTAAACGACGCCAAGTCAATGCCTTTCTCGGGCGGCAAGGTTCTCGTGAACAGCGAGGAGGTCTATGACATCATCGACCAGATTCAGGACGCTATGCCTGCAGAGGTAAGACAGGCTAAAAATATTGTTGCCGACAGAAAACAGATCATTACCGAGGCTAACCGCGAGAGCGAGAACATCATCCGCGCAGCCGAGGAGCGCAGAAAGGTTATGCTCAACCAGAACGAAATCGTGAGAGAGGCTCAGGCAAAGGCGAGAGAAATTCTCGAGGACGCCAAGCAGAAGTCACTCGAGATCCGCAAGGCGGCTAACGTTTATGTTGACAGCATTATGAAGCGCACCGAGGAAAGCCTTGCAGGCCAGCTCGGAGAGGTTAAAAAGACCAGAGCAAACTTCATTAATTCTCAGAAAAAACAGGGTTGATCCAAAAGCAGCGCGGAAGCGCTGCTTTTTTTCTATTGTGCAGAAAACACTTGAAAAAATTTTAAAATACTGTATAATAGAAATGTTATACAATCAATTATCCGCGACGGAGGAAATGATATGGCTGAAAATAAAAAGATGGTCGAGGCTATTACAAGCCGCGACGAAGATTTTGCAAAGTGGTACACCGACATTGTAAAAAAGGCTGAGCTCGTTGACTATTCGGGCGTTAAGGGATGTATGGTCATCCGCCCCTACGGTTACGCTATCTGGGAGCTTATGCAGGCCGATATGGACAGACGCTTCAAGGAAACAGGCCACGAGAACGTCTATATGCCTATGTTTATCCCCGAAAGCCTTTTGCAGAAGGAAAAGGATCATGTCGAGGGCTTCGCTCCCGAGTGCGCGTGGGTCACAATCGGCGGTCAGGAAAAGCTGACCGAGCGCCTTGCGGTGCGTCCCACTTCGGAAACCCTTTTCTGTGAGCACTATAAAAAAGTTATCAACACCTACCGCGACCTGCCCAAGCTCTACAATCAGTGGTGCAGCGTAGTAAGATGGGAAAAGACTACCCGTCCGTTCCTTCGCACCTCGGAGTTCCTCTGGCAGGAGGGCCACACCATGCACGCCACAGCCGAGGAGGCTCGGGAGGAAACCCTGAAGATGCTCAAGGTCTACAGCGATTTCTATAAGGAAACACTCGCCATTCCCGCCGTTGTCGGACAGAAAACCGAGAAGGAGAAGTTCGCCGGCGCCGAGGCGACATATACGATCGAGCCGATGATGCACAACGGCGTTGCTCTCCAGGGCGGCACCTCGCATTATTTCGGCGACGGCTTCGCCAAGAGCTTCGGCATCACCTACGCCGGCAAGGACAACAAGCTCCATCATCCGCATCAGACCTCCTGGGGCACCTCGACACGTATGATTGGCGCGCTGATTATGGTTCACAGCGACGACGACGGACTTGTTCTGCCTCCTAAGATCGCTCCCATCCAGGTCGCGATCATCCCCGTGGCCCAGCATAAGGAGGGCGTTCTCAACAAGGCTTATGAGCTCAAGGCGGCTCTCGAAAAGACCTACCGTGTAAAGCTCGACGATTCCGATCACGCTCCCGGCTGGAAGTTTGCGGAGTATGAGATGAAGGGCGTGCCCGTAAGAGTCGAAATCGGCCCCAAGGACATCGAAAAAGGTCAGTGCGTTGTGGTTCGCCGCGACACCAGAGAAAAGGCTTTTGTTAAGCTCGGCGAGCTTGAGAGCTTTATTGCGGATCTGATGGTCAGCATCCACGACGATATGTACAACCGCGCTCTGAAAAACACCGTCGACAAAACCTTCACCGCGACGACCTACGAGGAGTTCCTCGACACCGCTGCAAACAAGCCGGGCTTCATCAAGGCTATGTGGTGCGGCGACAGCGCCTGCGAGGATAAAATCAAGGACGAAACAGGCGGAGTAAAGAGCCGCTGCATTCCCTTTGAGGAGGAGCAGCTCTCCGACGTATGCGTATGCTGCGGCAAGCCCGCTAAGCATATGGTTTACTGGGGCAAACAGTATTGATAACGTGCCCGAGGCACATTTATGCCAAGGCAATTGATTTGCAGGCAAATCATATATTACGAGAGGAAGTGAGAGAATGCCGATAAAAGTGCAAAGCAATTTACCAGCAATCAAGGTTTTGGAGAGTGAGAATATTTTCGTTATGCCGAATGAGGTGGCGCTGAAGCAGGACATCCGTCCGCTTAAAATTCTGATACTCAACCTGATGCCCACAAAAATCGCGACCGAAACCCAACTGCTTCGCCTTTTGGGAAACAGTCCTCTGCAGGTGGACATCGAGCTTCTTCAGATGGCAACTCACACCTCAAAAAACACCTCGCCGCATCACCTTACAACCTTCTATAAAACCTTCGATCAGGTTAAACACGACTATTTTGACGGCCTGATCATCACGGGCGCGCCGGTTGAGCAGATCCCGTTTGAGGAGGTCGACTACTGGGATGAGCTGTGCGAGATAATGGCGTGGTCAAATACAAACGTCTATTCAACGTTCCACATCTGTTGGGGCGCTCAGGCCGGACTGTATTATCACTACGGCATCCGTAAGTATCAGTTTGATAAAAAGCTCAGCGGAATTTACACCCACAAGGTGTTAAAGCCCAATCATCCGCTGATGAGAGGCTTTGACGATACCTTCAAAATCCCGCATTCCCGTTACACGGGCGTCAGGGAGGAGGAGATACGTTCTCACCTCGGACTTGAGATCCTCGCGATTTCGGATGAGGCGGGTCCCTCGGTTATCTCAAACCGCACCGGCAGACAGGTGTTCATCACCGGTCACGCGGAATATGACCGCGACACACTCGCAAACGAGTATTTCCGCGACATAAGCAGGGGACTGGAAATCGAGGTTCCCAAAAACTATTTCCCCGATGACGACGCCTCGCTCACGCCGCCGATGGTGTGGCGCAGCAACGCAACGCTGCTCTATACAAACTGGCTCAACTATTTCGTGTATCAGGCTACTCCCTACGACCTGAGCACACTGAACAAATACGGAAAATCGGTATTTCAAGACTGCCTGTAACCGGGCAGTCTTTTTTTCAGCGCGCCTTTTGAAACGTGACGTTTCATCCGGTGCGCCTTTTGAAACGTGACGTTTCATCCGGTGCGCCTTTGGAGAAAGCGTCTTATCGGAAACCTC
>ONIJ01000089.1 GCA_900317875.1 uncultured Eubacteriales bacterium | reverse complement strand
CTACGAAAAACAGAACCTCTACGCTTATACCATGTGGCTCAAGGGGCAGACCGACGCCGATTATGTATGCCCTCACTGCGGCGCGGCGACGCGCGTCAGCAAGCTGACGGACGGCTGCGAGTTCTGCGGAACACGGTTTTTGCTGCACGAGCTGTTTCCGAAAATCACAAGCTTCTATACGCTCAAGAGCATTACCTATATTCTTCGCAACATTGCTCCGTTTGTCGCTGCGGGCATCGTGCTGGCTCCGATTTCTTCATTTATCTTCAATTACAGCTCCGTAACCAACGCCTTTCAGTCGGGCAATATCCCCGAGATCATTGCATGGCTGTTCATGCTGCTCGTCAGCGCGGGTGCGGGAGCGGTTTTAGGCTATGTACTTTTCGCCGCTTCGGCTTTAGGCTTGATGTTATGGAGAGTAATAACAAGTTTGCCGGTGCTTGTAAAATTCATCAAGATCAAAAGGAATCTGCCGGGCTTTATGAAGAGCATTGAACCGGATTTTTTCCTTGACTATTTCATCGTCAAGCTGATGAATCTGACAAGTACGATGGTGTTTTCCGAGAATTACGACGATCTCACGGTATATGCCGGTGAGCCGATGCAGAACACCTTCGGGAATATCATCGACCTGCGCTGGAGCGGAATATTCAAACTGAATCAATACTATATGAAGGACGGCTTTGTCTATATGGACGTTACGATGTATATGGACGACGTCCATTGCAGAGGCAAAAGGATCTTAGGCAAAAAAGATAAGTTCAGATTGCTGCTGTGCAAGAGCGTCAGCGCCGGAAACGACTACGGCTTTACCATTCACGCGGTATCCTGCCCTGCCTGCGGAGCGAGCTTTGACGCTTCAAGGATCAGGCACTGCCCCAACTGCTCCACCGAGTACAATTTGGTTAACCGCGATTGGGTTGTAATGAAATTTGAGAAAGTATAGCGGAATGATCTCAGTGTATCCCGGGGTGATATACCGTGAGTAGAAAAAGCCCAAAAAGAACAAGCCGAACAGACATCCGCTTTCTGTTTTGGACAGCTGTATTTACCGGCTCGCGTTGATTTTGACAATGGTCGGCTCTGTAATTGTCCTTTTCTGCTTTGAAGCGATCCGGAAACTGATTGCGTTTTCCGATCCGACTGTTATAGCCGATGTCGAAAGCGCAGCAGTCGTTAAACTGCTACGCTTTCAATATTAAGTCCAACTTTTTGGTGTCACGTCACTTTTGGGTGGCTTTTTGCTGTACAAAGAAGCGATGACGTGGAACAAACTCGTCGGGATCGGGATTTGCCTTGTCGGACTGTTCTTCATCAATTACAAGTTTTAATTCTGAGTGTATGTTTCCGTTTGGATAATATCGTTTTGTTGCCGTATTTCAAAATAAAGCTAATAGTGAAATAATTTATTTGTTATTTAATTGGGGGAGGGATGTAGGATGAAAAATTCAGTTGAATCAAAAGAGCAGATCAATGTTGTATTCGAGGAGAACTGCAACCGCAGCGCCGCGTACATTGACGGAAAACAAATAGGCGAGTGTGAAATCAGCATTTCCGGAAAAGCATGGACGATAACCCACACCGGGGTTCGTCCCGAGTACGGCGGAAGGGGAATTGCGAAAAAACTTGTTCTGATGGTGATAGAAACCGCCCGAGCTAAAGATGCTAAAATCATTCCGCTTTGCTCTTATGCCGGCAAATTGATGTCAGGCAAAGAAGAATTCAAGGACGTACTCTATTGATCGGGTGTTTTGAAAAAGCGAGCGTTAGCAAATAACGTCTTGATTACCGGCTAAACTTCTGTTATGATAGTAAGCGTAAAAATTACTGTTATACGGAGGAAAAAGTGAACAAAATAACCTTGAAGCCATTACAGGCTGACGATAAAGAGCAGTTCATTCTCGACAATCAGGAGGCGTTCCGCTACGGTGCGACTGAGGAATTCGGACTGCGAGATAATCATTTTGAAGAAGACGGCGAGATCATCTCCCGCGCAACGATAGAAAAAGCCATTGAAGAAGGCGAGGCGTACCGTATTATTTGTGATGGTGAAGCTGCCGGCGGAGCTGTTGTACGCGTCAACGGCAATGAGGGAGATTTAGAGCTGCTGTTTGTTTCTCCGCACATTCACAGTAAGGGTATCGGTTATGCCGCATGGTGCGAAATTGAGCGGATGTACCCGCAGGTGAAAGTATGGGAAACCGTTACGCCGTATTTTGAAAAGCGCAATATCCACTTTTATGTCAACCGCTGCGGTTTTCATATCGTCGAGTTTTTCAACAGCCATCACCCCGACCCGAACGATCCCGACGGCGACAGCCTGATTAACGACGGAATGTTCCGATTTGAAAAAGTGCTGTGAGGTCAAGATGAAAAAGAGTTATCTTTACGCCTCAGTCACGGTTGTTATCTGGGCGACGCTGGCTCCCGTTGTCAAGCTGCTGCTTGCGGATATTCCGAGCTTCGAGGCTCTTGCAATCAGCAGTGCGTTCGCGTTTGTGTTTCTGTTGATCGTCAGTATCATCAGCGGTTCCATAAAACTGATGAAAACCTACCGCTTTACGGATTATCTGATAATGGCTGCGCTTGGCTTTATAGGACTGTTTGCGTATTCAGCTCTATACTACTTCGGAATCGACCAACTAAGCTCGCAGGAAGCCTGCATACTCAACTACCTGTGGCCGATTATGATCGTGCTGTTTGCCTGCATCATCCTCAAAGAGAAGCT
>ONIJ01000237.1 GCA_900317875.1 uncultured Eubacteriales bacterium | reverse complement strand
AGCGTCGTCGCTTGCGTGGAAAACGCCCTTTTCCTCCCAGATTTCCTGCCATTTAGGCTCTACAGCCTTATGATTGTATTTCAAAATAATCCCTCCATGAGATTTTTAATTTTCGGTGATTACTCCGCTGATGTCAACGGGCTTGCCGTCCTGCCACATTCTGTCGAGGTCGTAGAAATCCCTTGCCTCGTTGTCAAAGACGTTTACAATTACGTCGATATAGTCGAGCAGGATCCAGGTGTTTGAGCGGTAGCCCTCGATATGGCTGACGGAGATTCCCGCCTTGTCGAGCTGATATTCCACCTCGTCGGCAAGCGCCTTTACATGGGTGGAACTGCTGCCCGTTGCGATAACCATATAGTCCGCGAGCACGGAGATGTCGCTGATTTCGATAACCTGAATATTTATTCCCTTTTTGCCGTCAAGAGCTTTTACGGCAAGCAGAGCGGTTTCCAATGATGTCATATAATTATCCTTTCGTGTTTAAAACAAGGTCGTTGTAGCAAAACAGCTGATCGGGATGAATTGCCGCCCGCTTTTCGGACAGATTCTGCAGCGTGAACTGACAGCTGAAAATCATCGCCTCGTCGAGGCTTTCGCGCGACTTTTCGCGCATAATGTCGGCTCCGTTGTAGCTTCTTTCGGCCGAGGTGTAGTCGGCGGTGTAGATGATTTTTTCAAGCAGCGACATATTCGCCCTGCCGGTGGTGTGGTAGCGGATCGCGTTTATTATGTCCTCGTCTGTAATGCCGAAGCGCGACTGAACATAAACGCTGCCGCTGATCGAGTGCCACAGCTTTGGGGCGTTTTTTTGCACATCGTCTAAGATTATACCACCGTCGGCGATAATTTGCAACTGTTCATCCTTGGGGAATTCCTTTGTTACGTCGTGAAGGATCCCAGCGGTGTATGCCTTTTTCTCATCGCAGCCGTAAAGCCTTGCTAGAGCCACAGCCTCGGCGGCAACGTTTACGCTGTGTGTATAGCGGTAATCGCCCATCAGCGCTCTGATAATACTCCGGTAATCGGCGTCCATTTCAATCACCCGTATCCTTATTTCTTAGCCTTTGGCAGCTTGATCACAGGCTCGTCGGGATTTGGACGGTAAAGAACAAATTTTGAACCGATCACCTGAACCACGTCGGCGCCGCATTTTTCGGCGAGGATCTCCGCGCACTCGCGCGAGGTGTAGCTGCTGCTTTCAAGGCGCTTTCCCTTGATGAGCTCGCGGGCTGTCAGCGCGGTGTCTGCCTGCATTACAATGTTGTCGGTGATTTCGCCCTTGCCGATTATGAGAATCGTTTCAAGCGTATTTGCAAGCCCTCTGAGATAGG
This sequence comes from uncultured Eubacteriales bacterium, assembly GCA_900317875.1. Classification (GTDB taxonomy): domain Bacteria; phylum Bacillota; class Clostridia; order Oscillospirales; family Acutalibacteraceae; genus Ruminococcoides. The sequence goes on along the minus strand of ONIJ01000237.1, from coordinate 3,627 downwards.
CTCTCTGCTTACTGTTTAACATAAATTATCCTTTCAAATACTCCTCAAGCTTCGCTTTGAGCGCGCGCAGCGCCTTGCCGCGATGACTTACCCTATCCTTTTCCTCGGCGGAAAGCTGAGCGAAGGTTTTGTCTCCCTGCATAAAAATCGGATCGTAGCCGAAGCCTCCGTCGCCGATAAACTCATAGCCGATTTTGCCCTCGCAGATTTCCTCGATTTCAATTTTTTTGCCGTCGGGCAAAATGCAGCAGATCGCGCAGGTGTAGTGCGCGCCGCGCTTGTCATCCGGAACGTCCTTCAACTCGTCGAGGATCCTTTGAGTCCTGTCCTCATCGGTGACGCAGAGCTCAGGACAATAGCGTGCGGAGAAAATTCCCGGTCTGCCGCCGAGCGCGTCGACGCAAATTCCCGAGTCGTCCGCTACCGCGGGCATACCGGTTTTTTCAAAAGCCGCGTTTGCCTTTAAAAACGCGTTTTCGAGAAAGGTAGTTCCTGTTTCGTCTACCTCCTCAAGCACTACTCCCGCTTCTCTTGCGGAAACGGCTTCAATGCCGAGGGGATTTAATATGCGTTCGAGCTCAACGAGCTTTTTCGCGTTGTTGGTTGCTATAATAAACTTCATAATCTTTACTCCGTTGTTTCAAACAAAGCCGCGGCAAAGTCCTCGGCGTCAAACGGCTGCAGGTCGTCTATCTTCTCGCCTACGCCGATAAACTTGACGGGGATTCCGAGTCCGTCCTTGATTGCGAGCACAACGCCGCCCTTTGCTGTTCCGTCGAGCTTTGTGAGGACGATACCGGTGATGCCGGTCGCCTGTCTGAACTGCTCCGCCTGGTTGACGGCGTTCTGACCTGTTGTGGCATCGAGAACGAGCAGCTTTTCCTTTGCGGCGTCGGGAAGCTCTCTGTCAATGATCCTGTTGATTTTTGCGAGCTCGTCCATAAGATGCTTCTTGTTGTGAAGTCTGCCTGCTGTGTCGCAGATTATTACATCGGCGCCTCTCGCCTTTGCCGCGGCGATTGCGTCAAAAATCACAGCTGCCGGATCGCTGCCCTCGTTCTGCTTGATTATCTCACATCCGCTGCGCTGCGCCCAGATGTCGAGCTGATCTATGGCTGCCGCACGGAAGGTGTCGGCGGCAGCGAGAATAACACGCTTGCCCTGATCGGAGAGCTGCTTTGCGAGCTTGCCGATCGTAGTGGTTTTTCCGACTCCGTTAACGCCGATCACGAGAATGATCGAGGGAGATGTCGAGAGGTCGAGTTCCTCGCCGCCCGAAAGCATTTCGGTGATGATTTCTTGGAGCATTCCGTTGATCATCGCGGGATCCTTGACGCCCTCTTTTTTAACCCGGGAGCGAAGCTCATCGCAGATTTTTTCGGCTGTGGGAACGCCCACATCGCCCATTACAAGAAGCTCCTCGAGCTCCTCAAAAAGCTCCTCATCGATTTTGGTGAAGGACTTGAGCATTGAGTCGATCTGCCCCATTACCGCTTTGCGCGTCTTTTTCAAGCCTTCCTTTATTTTACTGAACAGTCCCATAATATCAGTCCTTTAATTTGATTTCACGCCGAGCTTTTCGGCTACCTCGGTCGAGCGGAGCTCCAGAAGCTTGGAAATACCCTCGTCCTGCATTGTAACGCCGTAGAGCACGTCGGCTTCTTCCATTGTGCCGCGGCGGTGAGTGATAAGAATAAACTGGGTTTTTTCGGTAAGACGGCGGAGATAGCTCGCAAAACGGTTTACGTTTACGTCGTCGAGCGCCGCCTCGATTTCGTCCATTACGCAGAAGGGCGCGGGACGAACCTTCATAATCGCGAAGTACAGCGCGATCGCCACCAGCGCCTTTTCGCCGCCCGACAAAGCGTCGAGGTGAACGACGATTTTACCCGGAGGATGAACGACGATGTCGATTCCGCTGGTGAGAATGTTCTCGGGGTCGGCAAGCGAAAGTGACGCCGTGCCGCCGCCGAAAAGCTCCTTGAAGGTGAAGGTAAAGTTCCGGTTGATTTGCTCAAAGCTCTCAACGAAAACTTCCTTCATCTGCTTTGTCAGCGATAGAATGAGCTTTTCGATCTCATTCTTGGACTTTTCCACGTCCTTGACCTGAACGCTCATAAACTCATATCGCTCCGAAACCTCTTTGTATTCCTCGATTGCGGAGACGTTTACGTTGCCGAGCGCCTTGATACTCTGTTTGAGGCTTGTCAGCCGTTTCTGAGCCTTTGCCGGCTCCTCGATTTCAACGGCTACCTTCTCGGCCTCGCGGCGAGTAAGCTCATATTCCTCCCAGAGCTTGGAAATTATGTTGTCGTAGTCCTTTTGAAGATTGATTTTTCTCTCCTCAAGACGGGCGAGCTCTCTGCCCGAATTTTCTCTCTCGGAGGTCTTTGTCCTCTCTGCCGAACGGATCTCAACGCTGCGCTTTTCCAGCTGATTTCTCTGCTCGCTGAGCGCTTCGATCTGTTGAGAATGACTTTCCTGAGTGCGCCTGAGCTCGTCTATCAGAGCGCGTGTCGCTGAGATTTCTGCCTGCTTTTCCTCAATAAGTCTGTTTACCTCCCCGATCTGGGAAAGCAGCGCCGCCTTGCGTTCGCTGTTGTCCGTGCCCGAGCTTTTAGCGTAAACTATTTCGGAATTGAGAGCGTCCACATCCTTTTGAAGGGTGACGATCTCAAGACGGATATTCTGGAGCTTTGAGGTGAGCTCCTCGCGCTTTTCGGTTAGCTTTGCGCGGTCACCCGTAAGGGCGTTAACCTTTTGCTCCGCTTCCGTTATTTTAATATTCAATTCGGTAAGGCGATCCCTCGCCTGTTCCCTGCTCTTTTTTAAGCCTTCGATTCTTGTGATGCAGTCGCCGATTTCCTCGCGCGCTGCAGCCTCGGCCTCGGTCTGCGATTGCAGCTCGTTTTCACAGGCGCGCTTTTCGGCGTCCATTCTGACAAGATCCTGCTGCTTGTTTGAAAGGTCGGCTCTTGCTCCGAGCACCTCGGCTTCAATAGAGGAAAACTCGCGGTTGAGCTCCTCGAGCAGCTGCTCCGACTGCTTCTGCTTTTCGATGAGCTTGTCGGTCTGCTCCCTGAGCTGCTTGATTTCGGAAGCTCGGCTGAGCACGCCCGTGCTTCTCGCAAGCGAGCCGCCCGTGAGCGAGCCGCCGGCGTTGACTACCTGACCGTCGAGGGTTACTACCTTGAAGCGGTAGGAATATCTTTTGGCGATTGCGGCTGCGCTGTTGAGATCCTCGGCGATCACTATCTTGCCGAGAAGCGAGCTGAGAATATTGTGGAACTTATCGTCGCAGGTACACAAATCCGCCGCGACTCCCACAAAGCCGTAGCAGTCGTCGAGTCCGTTTTCTCTGAGCTCGCGCGGCTTAATCGTGTTGAGAGGCAGGAAGGTCGCCCTTCCGCCGTCGGTGGATTTCAGAAATCTGATTGCCTGCTTTGCGTCCTCGTCGCTGCCGACTACGATGTTCTGCATCGCGGCGCCGAGCGCGATTTCAATTGCCACCGCGTATTTTTTCGGAACCGAGATAACGCGCGAGACAGGACCGAAAACACCATGGAGCCTTCCGCTCTTTGAGGCGTTCACAACTGTCTTGACGCTCTTTGAAAAGCCCTCGAGATT
>ONIJ01000180.1 GCA_900317875.1 uncultured Eubacteriales bacterium | reverse complement strand
TTTGTTCTTATAAAGAATTATTGATTTGTACAATCCAGCAAGGCTTCCCTTTGGCTCATTACGCAGTCATACCCCTCCCGGATCGTCTGTTCTATGTTATCCATCGAGAAAATAGCGGTGGCGCTGTTCTTGATCTGAACGCAGTAGTCCGCCATTTTCATAGACTCGCGGGTGCTGTTTATTGAATACAGATCCAGAGCGCGCCACAGCACCTTCATCATTCCGTCCAGTCCGGGTTCGGGCGTGTACTCGGTGATGTCAAACCCAAGAGCCAGCACCTTGCCGACTCCCATATCGCGGAGAATTTTCACGGGAAGGTTGTCCTTTGAGCCTCCGTCGATAAAGTTGAAATCCCTGTATCTGCAGGTGGTATAAAGCCCGGGAAAGCTCATACTCGCGCGCACCGCAAGTTCAAGCGGCGCGCCCGAAATATAATGAATGTGTTCGTTGTCAAGCCCCTCGTCGAGCGTGGTGAAAATGCACTCGTCGGTGGTAAAGGTGTCGTTTGTGCAAACCGAAAGATTGATCGGCAAGTCCTCAAACCCCTTTATTCCCTTTGCGTCCATAGCGCTTTTGATTACATCCGAAAGCATTTTGCCGTCGCGCAGGCCGTCCTTTTCCGTTTTTTTGCTGAATTTAAGCGAGGCGAGCTCGCGTATGAGTTCGCCCGTGTGAAAGTCGGCGAGAGCTTTCCAATTCTTTTTTGCAAATTCTGTCATTTCCTCGGCGCTGTAGCCCATAGCCACCAGCGCCGCAAAAGCCGAGCCTGAGCTTGTGCCCGAGACATAACGCGGCACAATGCCCAACTCATACAGGGCCTTTACCGCACCGATATGTGCAATGCCCTGCAGGCCGCCGCCCGAAAAGGCGACGCCCAGCTCATTTTTTCTGTTATTCCTGTCGATCATCTACCAATTCCCCACCTGCCGGCACTATGCCGTCGGACACTGATTTATACAAGCTGTGAACCGCACTCAACGCAGAAAAAAATCTCGGGATCGGTTGTTGAGAAGCCGCAGAACGGGCATCTCTTTCCTGCGCCGCTTCCGCCTGCGATAGCGGAATTCGGATTGCTGTCGAGCATTTTTCCGCAGTTGTTGCAGAACAGCGCCTCGGGATCGGTTACGGCAAAACCGCAATCCTTGCAGATGCGGACAGTGCCGGACTGTGACAAATCACCGACGGGAGTTCCGCACTCTGTGCAGAAGCTGCAGTCGGGCTCGATTACGGCTCCGCAGTTTTTGCAGACGGGACCTTGAGCTGCGGCCGAATTATCAGCCGGAATGTCAACGCTACCGATCTCAGCGGAATCTACCGCCTCTGTTCTCTGCGAATCCAAAATATTCTCCTCGGGCTTGGGATCGGTCTCGACGGGCTTTTTCTCAGCCTCGTCCGCAGCAACGGTCACAACCGGCGCAGGAGATGTTTCAGGCTTTGTTTCGGGTTTAGGTTCGGGCTTGATTTCAGGATCAGGATTTACCACAGGCTGAGGAACAACCACAGGTTGTGGATTAACCACAGGCTGAGGAGCCGGAGGAACTGGCGCAGGCTGAGGAGCCGGAGGAACGGGCGCATTGTTGATTTTTAAGCCGCAAAAATAGCAGAACTGCGAAGTCTGAGAGATCTGCTGTCCGCAGTTCGGGCAGACAATCATTCCGTTCGCACGTAAAACCTCCGCCTTGTGAGCTGCCATTATGTTCTTGCTTGCAGTAATGGCAGCCACCAGATCCGCAAGCTCGGGACTGGGATTATCCTTGTGATAGACATAGTATCGCAAACCGATCTGCCTGTAGTTTTCTTCTATTTTTTGTTGCTCACCCATTAATAATCTTTCATCATAAAGCACGATATTACACACTCCTTGAAAATATTTTTATATAATTTTACAGTCTAATTATAATATATCGTTATTTTGATGTCAATATGATTTTATAAAAATACGGAGCCTGTATTTCTCAGACTCCGTGACTTAAAGTATTATTCTGTTATGAATCCCGCCTTGATAAGCTGCAGCTGCGTTACATCCTCAACGTTTATTTTTCCGTTGCCGTCAACGTCTGCGATCTCCGCCTGCAGAGGCGTGAGTTCAATATACTCCGCGAGATACCTCTGCAGCTCGGTGATGTCGTTTACGTCAAACACTCCGCTGCGGTCGATATCGAGCTTCTCCTTTGAGCCTGTGTAGCTCGGATACATCTCGTTTGACAGCCACGCCGCGCGGCTTGTCATCCAATCGACAGCGTAGTTGTACATTCCTTTGAAGTTGCTGCCGTAGCGCGTAATTGATCGGGTTTTGTATTCGCCGGTGTAGAAGTCAAATTCCGCCTTCTTCATCGGATTTCGCGCCGCGATCCAGCTTCCCGTGTTGAGCAGCCAGCCGCTCTCATAGTTCATCGCCGCGCTTTCCTCCAGAAGGCTGTAGTACTTCTGCGCGGAATAAAGCTCGTCCGCGATTAGGCTGTTGTCGGTTTTTCCGCTGAAATGATTGATTGCGGGCACAAATTCCTCGAACCAGACGTTCGCCGCCGTTTCCAGTACCTCCTTGTTGCGCGCGAGGTTGTTGATGATGTTGTAGGACATTGTTTCGCTTGCGCTCTTGCCCTTGTAGCGGCACCACCAGCCTGTGTATTTTTCGTAGTCGCTTACGCCCATATTGCTCAGATCGCGCGACACGCCGACCGCGTTGCCGAGGGTGTTGTCGTAGTCCCAAACGGGCGAGCCGAAGAACTTGTAGTTTCCGTTTTCGTCGGGCTTGTAGGTCAGGAAGGTGCTTGAAACGCCCGAATCCCAGTTTTTGCCCAGCTCGTTGATGAGGTAGAGCTTTGCGGCGGACTCGAGGTCGATAAGATCCGCGATTGAGGTCGAGCTCTTTCTGATGGCTGTTCTGGAGGTCGAAAGCAGCTTGTCGAACTTGTTCGCCACATATTCCTTAACCTCGTTGTAGCCGGGCTTTCCCTCGTCGATTTCGGGTGACTTGATGGTGACCTTAACGCCGCCCAGGCAGGTAACGTAGTAGTCGCCGTCGCCCGCGCTCGCGTCGACCTCGGCGATAAACGAGAAATCCTTCTTGATAGTGCCGTCCTCATTGAGATAATCGTCCTCGCTGACGTCGGTTACAAGACTGCCCGCCTCAACCTTCTCCGCCATCTGGTACGAGCCCCAGTAGTAGCCGTTCACGTAGAAATCCACATAGCGCGAATCTGAGGCATAGGGCATTCCGACAGCGTCGGAGAGGTCGTAGAGGAAACGGTTGCGCGAGAGGGAATCGTCCTGATAATTCGGCAGGATCGAATACTTCTTGTTCTTTGCCATTCCGGCGATCGAAACCGCCTTGCCGTATGTGATGTTATATCCCTTTTTGGGCTTTCCCCACGAGGTGTTGCCGCGTCCCTTGATTTTTTTGATCGGCGTGTTGTCGATTTTTCCGTCGGGCGTGACAATCGCTCCCGTGGCGGCCGCCTTGTTATCCTTGTTCGAATTGAGGTAGGTCATCAGATCGTTGCCGTTGCCGTCGGCGTCGGGATTGTTGATGTAAATCGCCGCCTCGGCGCCCGATTTCATAAACTTTAGCGTGAAGGTTTTCGACGGGGTTTCCACGCTGTAGCTCTCGCCCGCGGTGTAGGTCACCGACTCGGTTTCGTGCGGAGCGATTTCGGTGCCGTTGACGGTCACGCTGTCGCTGAAGCCGTTGTAAATATCTACGCTGCCGTCACCTGCTGAGGAAGGCAGGAAGAAGTATTTTTCGTTCGGGTTTTCCTCGTAGAATTCCTCATCGTGAACGCTTTGCCACTGATGCCACGCCTCTCCGTCGGAGGAACCGCTTACCGCGTGAGCATAGAGAGCGTATTCGGCGGGAAAGCCCGTCGGCGCTCCCGTCTCCCCGGCTGCTGCCGAAACCGGGAATACACACGCCGCGCCGAAAACCAGCGCTGCTGCCTGAAAGATGCAAATCGCTTTTTTCATATTATTCATCTCCTTTACGAAATCTCGTAATAATGCCGGCCGTTGGCGTAGGTCTGACTTAATGCGCGGTAGGTATGGGTTTTTCCGTCGTAGGGGATTTTTTCGGTCTGCACCGAACCGTCCGCAGTAGTGAAAATCAGATACTCAACATAGTCGGGAATTTCCGCCGTGTAGGTGTTTTCACCGATTTCGGTCATCGGCACACCCGGCCATTTCAGCGAATAATTTCCGCTGCCGTAGTAATAGACATAGATTTCACCCCATCCGAGGTCGTCGACAAAGGTTGTCTTTGCCTCAACGGGAGTATCCTCCTCCGACCACGGATCGGGACGCTCGGTGACATAGCCCGAAACATCGTAACCCGCCTTGATGTACTGCAAAAATGTTACATCGCGGATGTTCACCTTTCCGTCGAGGTTGACGTCGGAGAGCTCAAAGGTCAGGGGATCCATCTCCTCAAATTCCGCGAGGAAGCGCTGGATCTGAGTGAGGTCGTTGATGTCGAAGCTGCCGCTGCGGTCTGCATCGTACTGTACCTTGGAGCCGCTGTAATCGGAATACATCTGATTTGAAAGCCACGCCGCTCGGCTGAGCATCCAGTCCTTTGCATAGCGGAAGTAACCCTCAAAGTTCTGCTTGTAGCTCGTCGTTTTCGAGGAGACCGAATAAGTGCCCGTGTAGAAATTGAATTCCGCGTTTTTGAGCGAGGTGTGCTCGGCAACCCAGCTTGGAGCGCCGTTCGTCGGCCAGCCGCTCTTGTAGTTCATTTCGGCGCTGTCCTTTGCCAGGGTGAAATAAGTATACGCCGGATAAAGCTCGTCCGAAATGAGCTCGTTATAGGTTTTTCCGCTGAAATGGTTGATCGCGGGCATAAATTCCTCGAACCAGATCCGCGCAGAAGCCGCCTGAATTTCGGGATTGCGCGCAAAATTGTTGATGATGTTGTCGGAGGTTGACGAGCCGCTGCTCTTTCCCTTGAAGCGGCACCACCAGCCGGAATACGCCGTATAGTCGCTGACGCCGATATTTCTCAGCTCGCTGCTGACGCCCGCCGCGTTTCCGAGCGAGTTGTCATAGTCCCAGACGGGAGAGCCGAAGAATTTGTAATTTCCGCTTTTGTCGGGCTTGTAGGTGAAGAAGGTGCTTGAAACGCCCGAATCCCAGTTTTTGCCCAGCTCGTTGATGAGGTAGAGCTTTGCGCAGGAATCGACGTCGATGATGTCGGAAAGCGAGGGATCAAAGCTCTTTGCCGCGCTCATCAGCTCATTGCAGCGGCCGCGGATGAACTCCCTGACCTCGTCGTAACCCGCGTCCGCAGGTTCGAGCTCGGGAGATTTTATCGTGATTTTCACGCCGTTGTCGCAGGTGAAATAATAGTCGCCCTCTCCTGCGCTCGCGTCAACCTCGGCGATGAACTTAAACTCAGACTTGATCGTGCCGTCCTTATTGAGGTAGTCGGTGTCGGAAACATCGGTCACAAGGCTGCCCGCCTCGACCTTTTCCGCCATAAGATACGAGCCGGCATAATAGCCGTTCACATAAAAATCCACGAAGCGCGAATCGGATGCGTAAGGCATTTTGACCGCATCGGACAAATCATAGAGGAAACGGTTGCGCGAAATCGAATCGTCCTGATAATTGGCTATAAGAGAATACTTTTTGTTTTTCTCCATTCCGCCTACCGACACCTTTTTGTCATAGGTGATGTTGAAACCCTTCTTCGGCTTGCCCCACGAGGTGTTGCCGCGTCCCTTTATTTTCTTGATCGCAGTGTTGTCGATCTTGCCGTCGGCGCTCACAATCGCGCTTGTCGCCGTCGCCTTGTTCTCCTTATCGGCGGAAAGATAGCTCAGCAAATCGGTGCCCGCGCCGTCGGCGTCGGGATTATTGACATAAACAGCAGCCTCGGCGCTTGATTTCATAAAGGTGAGGCTGTAGCTGACGCCGCCTGCCGATACGGAATACGCCTTTCCCGCCTCATAGCTCACCGCGCGGGTTTCTCCCGTCGGAATGAGAGTGCCGTTGACGGTTACATCGGACGGATAGCCGTTGTAGATGTCCGCCTGCGAGTCGTCGGCTGAAACAGGCAAAAAGAAGTATTTGGAGCTGCCGCCCAAATCATTCATATCCCTGTCGTGCGGATTCTGCCACGCCTGCCACGCCTCGCCGTCGGCCGAGCCTGTCACCGCGTGAACATAAAGCGCCTGAGTGACGTTAAAGCCCGTCGGAGCCGCCGAAGGAGTTTCATCCTCAGCGGACGCCGTCAGCGAAAGACAGCAAAACAGCATTAAAAATGCCAGCACAACGGAAATTGTTTTTTTCATAATATCCCGCCTTTCCCGGAAAATGAATTAAAAATGATTAAAATTACCCATTATAATTGTATATTTTTATTCTATCACATAGATTTCACATAAACAAGTATAATAAATCATTTTTTTGATTATTTTGTGAAATCCCTTTATTTTTTAAAAAGACTTTGCTATAATATACACTGTTACAGCATACGTTGGATAGGTATGCCCAGGAAAAGAATTATTAAAAGGAAGTGGTTCAATGTTTAAGAACAAAGAAACAAAAAAACGCTTTTCTACAGTTGCGCTTGCGGCTCTGCTCGCGGCGGCTGTAATATCATCAAGTATGGCGGGCTGCTCAGGCTCAAAGAGCAGCAGCAGTAGCAGCAGCAATTCATCAAGCGACGAGGCTCCCGAAACCGAGGTCGTTACCCGCGTTGTAAACGGAGTTTACGTTGACGAGAACGGCAACATCGTCACCGATCCCTCAGGCAATCCCGCAACTGTTCCCGCAACCACCGCGAACACCGCTGAAACCAAGGCGGCAGGCTCCGACAACAAGCAGCAGAGCAGCGCCGCAAATCAGGGCGGCAGCTCACAGAGCAGCAGCGGCTCGGGCCAGGCGAGCGGCGGAAACAGCCAGTCGGGCAACGGCGGAGGCCAGACAAGCAGCGGCGGCAACAGCGGCAACAGCGGCAGCAGAGTGCAGACTCCTTCGAACGCTTCTCAGGGCAACACCACCAAGAAGTCCAAGAAGGACAGCTCCGCAAGCGGCCTTACGATCGGCGGAAAGACATATAATGTAGGCGACACGGTCACCTGCACCTACTTCCTCGAAGCTCCCGAAACTCTCGTGAACTTCCAGGGCCGCATCGATTTTGACTCCGACCTGCTCAGCGTTTCAAGCGCGAAGCTCATTGAGCCCGCAAGCTACGGCGCGATGATCAACTCAAAGCTCAGCGATCACATCTCGTTCAACGGCTCCGACCTCAGCGGCTACGACTTCACCTCGCCCGGCTATGAGTTCATTGTTGTTGAATACAAGGTCAAGGGCAAGGGCACAGCCGATCCCTCGATCCAGTTCGAGGTCATCACAAGCCTGAATAACAAAAGCTACTCCGACAACAGCGGAATTCTTTCAAACGGCGCGAAAATCTGGGCGGTTTACTCGTAACAATCAAAATTTCGGAAGGCAGCGATTAATTCGCTGCCTTTTTCTTTTTGGCGCACGCAACTGTCCACTTTTATTTTATCATAATTGTCTATTTTTCAATGCACAGTTTTATGTTACAATGCGACTGTACTGAAAAAACATTGGTTTTTCCATTCAACTTTGGAGGTCAATATGACTAAAAGAGCAGCCGTAGTTAATGATTTGTCATCTTTCGGCAGGTGTTCGCTTACGGCGTACATCGCGGTCCTGTCGGCTATGGGCGTTCAGACCTGTCCTCTGCCCACGGCGGTGCTAAGCGCACAGTCGGAGTTTGAGCGGCACTTCTGCAGGGACCTGACCGAGGATATTCCGCGTTATATTCAGTCGTGGTCGGAAAACCGCGAACGATTCGACTGTATTTGCACGGGATATTTTGCCGGCGGAAAGCAACCCGGATACGCGCTTGAGCTGATCGACAAATTCCGCAAAGGCTGCACAGTACTCGTCGATCCCGTTATGGGCGACGACGGCAAGCTCTATCCCGCATATGACGGCGAGGCTCGGAAAAAAATGAAGCGGCTCGTTGACGCCGCCGATATAATCACTCCGAATCTCACCGAACTGTGTCTGCTCGCGGACGAGGATTATTTCTCGCTCATAAGCAAAAGCTCGGGCGTGAGCTGTCTTGAGGCGGTTGAAAAAATCGCGAAGCGCTTTTCAAAAAACAGGGGCGTAATTGTCACGGGTATTCAAATCGGAGACGAAATTTGTAATCTTGCGGTTCAGAATGAGGATACAAAACTCATCCGCCGAAGAAAAATCGGAGAGCGCTTTTCCGGCACGGGAGATCTATTTTCTGCCGCGGTGTGCGGCTGCATTATGAACGGCAAATCCATTTGGGAAGCCGCCGAAACCGCAGCCGACTTCATATCCGCGTCTGTTGCCGACACAATAAACGAGCCGCACGATCCCTTGTACGGCGTAAACTTTGAAAAAAACTTGCACAAACTGACAGAGGTGAAATAAAAATGCAAACAACAGCAAAAACCATAAGCAAACCGAAATACAACAGCAAAACTCTGGCGCTCACGGCTATGTTTGCCGCGCTGGTAACCGTTACCACAGCCTTTATTAAAATTCCCGCTCCGCTCGGATACGCTCACGCGGGCGATTCGGTAATTTATCTCGCAGCCTGCGCGCTGCCTTCTCCCCTCGGCTTCATCGCCGCCGCAATCGGCGGTGCGCTCGCCGATTTGATCTCGGGCTACGCGGTGTGGAGCATTCCGACCGCAATCATCAAGGCTCTTAACGTTCTGCCCTTTGTATTAGTCAGAATATTTCTGAAATCGAAAAATAAAGACGACAAGATCCTCCGCCTCGGCACGATTTTGGCGCTGATCCCCACAACGGCAGTGACCATCGGAGGGTACTTCATCGCAAACCAGCTTCTCTATGATACCTCGGCGGCAGTCGCCGAAATCCCCTTCAATCTCGTTCAGTCCGCCGTAGGAGCAGCTCTGTTTATCGCGCTCGGACTTGCACTCGACGCGGTGCGCTTCAAGCAGAGATTAATCAATATTTGATTTGTGAACCGATTCAGCTTTTGAATCGGTTCCTTTTTTTGAAATCACTTGCAGTTTTGCGCCCGCTATGCTATAATGTAATTTGGAATTTTATGCAGAGACAGGGTGTATTTATGGGAAATCAAAAAACCGTTATCAAGGTGGGCACCTCCACCCTTACATATGAAAACGGTAAAATCAACTACAGGCGCGTTGAGTCGCTGTGCAAGGTGCTTGCGGATTTGCAGAACAGCGGCGAGGAAATTATGCTCGTATCCTCAGGCGCGATCGGTGTGGGAATGGGAAAAACAGGACTTTCGAAGCGTCCCAGCGAAACCAAAAAAAAGCAGGCTCTCGCGGCGGTAGGCCAGTGCGAGCTGATGTTTATGTACGATAAGATCTTCGGCGAATACAACCACTCGGTGGCGCAGATCCTTCTCACCGCCGACGCGGTGGAAACCGATAAAAAGCGCCAGAATATCAACAATACGATCGACGAGCTTCTCTCGATGAACATAATCCCGATCATCAACGAAAACGACTCGGTATCGACCGACGAGCTCGACGGAAACAACTTCGGCGACAACGATATGCTCTCCGCAATTGTTTCTCACATCATCAACGCCGACAGGCTTGTGATCCTGACCGACATTGACGGGCTCTACGACTCCAACCCGCGCGAAAATCCAAACGCCAAGAAAATCGACGTGGTTACAAGGATAAACAAGTCGATCCTCGATATGGCGGCAGGCACCGGCTCCAACCGCGGAACCGGCGGAATGATAACAAAGCTGCAGGCGGCCGATTACGCCACAAAGCGCGGAATTGAGGTTCACGTCATCAACGGCTCGAACCCACAGACAATTTATGAAATTTTTGAAAGCAAAACCCCGGGAACGAAATTCCTGGCTCAACACTGACCGAAAGGATGATAAATATGACACAGCTTGAAATTATGGGCGCTCAGGCAAAAAATGCCGCGCGCTTTCTGATGAACGCGGGCTCCAAAAAGGATGAGGCCCTGCTCGCGATCGCAAAGGCTCTGCGCGACAACGCTCAGAAGATTATCGAAGCAAACAAAATCGACCTCGAAAACGGCAAGGCGGCGGGACTCACCGAATCCCTGCTCGACCGACTCAGCCTTGACGAGTCGAGAATCCTCGGAATGGCAGACGGCGTAACTCAGGTTGCCGCCATGCCCGATCCTATCGGCAAGGTGCTTGAGGGAAGAACACTTAAAAACGGCCTGCAAATCGAAAAAATCACCGTTCCCATGGGCGTGATCGGAATAATCTATGAGGCTCGTCCCAACGTCACCAGCGACGCCGCCGCTCTCTGCCTCAAGGCGGGAAGCGCTGTTATCCTGCGCGGCGGCAAGGAAGCCATCAACTCAAACAAGGCGATCGCAGAGATTATGTGTGATGCGATCGAGGCGGCGGGACTTCCGCGCGCCTGCGTCGGACTCGTGACCGACACCACACGTCAGAGCGCAACGGAGCTTATGCAGCTCACCGATTACCTTGACGTTCTCATTCCGAGAGGCGGCGCCGGACTCATCAAGAGTGTTGTGGCTAACGCCAAGGTCCCCGTAATCGAGACGGGCGTGGGCAACTGCCACGTATACGTCGACGAGAGCGCCGACATAAAGATGGCTGCGGACATCATCTTCAACGCAAAAACCCAGCGTCCCTCGGTATGCAACGCTATCGAGACTATTCTGGTTCATAAAAATATAGCTGAAAAAGCCCTGCCCGTTATTAAGGCAGAGCTTGACAGGAAGAACGTTGAGCTTCGCGGCTGCGAAAGAACCCGCGAAATTCTGGGCGACTGCGTCGTTCCCGCAACCGAGAACGACTACGCGATCGAGTTCCTTGACTACATCCTCGCGGTAAAGGTTGTGGACAGCATCGACGAGGCGCTCGACCACCTCGCAAAGTACAGCACCGGCCACAGCGAGAGCATTATTACGAGCGACTACGCGGCGGCAAACAAGTTCACCGCGGGCGTCGACTCGGCGGCGGTATACGTCAATGCCTCCACCCGCTTCACCGACGGCGGAGAGTTCGGGCTCGGCGCGGAAATCGGCATTTCCACCCAGAAGCTCCACGCGAGAGGCCCGATGGGACTCAATGAGCTCACAAGTATGAAGTTCATCATCAGGGGCAACGGTCAGGTAAGATAATCACATCAGCAGATACATCAGCGAAAATATCAGCGACGGGTCACTTTTCTCATCCATCAGCAGCAAAAGCAGCATCATAATAAGGCTCTTTTCCTTGTCTTTGAACAGGGTTTCAAGCATATTAGGCGCGGCAGGCGGCCTGATTCCGGGCGGCTTCGGCGGCTCGGCAAAGGGCTCGGGCTTTGGCTCGGGTATCGGCTCCGGCTTAGGCACGGGCTTTGGCGGCTCCTCGCGGCGCGGCGGATTTCCGTTTGGACGGCTGTGCGACAGCTTTCTGGCGCGCTCAAACGCCTCCTCTTCAAAACTGGGCATATTTCACCTCCGCGCTACAAAAAGAGTCCGCTGTCCTTGATCAGCGGTATCAGCCTGATCAGGCGCGTCAGCTTTTGCGCGCGGGAGAGCCTTTCGAGCTTTTCTCCGCTCAAAAACGGACGAAGCGCGTTGAGCAGGGCGGTTATTTCATCATTTGGCGCCGAGGAGTTCATCAGCGGCGCGAGCTTGGTGAGGGCTGACATCATTTCCGCGTTGCCGCTTTGAGCGGCGGGCGCGGGCGGAGGAGCGGGAGCGCTCCCCGATAGTCCGAGCTGCTCGCCGAGGCTCTGCACCTGACGCATCGCCTCGGGATTGCTCATTATTTTATTGATGGTATCCTGTAATTCAGACATTTAATCCGTCCCTTATTGTTGATTTAAAATTTTAAGGAGCGCCTGCGCCTGCGGGCTGTTGAGGATCTCCCTCGCCTTTTCGGGATCGCTGAGAATCGACTCGACCCGCTTTGCCTTGTCGCCGTCCATATTTTGCGTAAGACGGCTCAGATCGCCCTTTGCGGCAGAGGCTTTGATCTGCCCGGGAGAAAGCTTCAGCTCATTTGAAAGACACTCAAATAATTCCTTTTCATTTTCAGCCATAAAACCACCTCAATTCATATTATGCGCGAAGCCGCAAATTAGAACGGAGATTTTTATATGCGTATTCTGGTTGTTTCAGACACACACGGCGATTTCAACTCGCTCAACCTCGCGCTTGCCGCTCAGCCGAACGCCGAGATGATCATTCACTGCGGCGACGGCGCGGCTCAGATACAATATCTGAAGGACGCGGTCAAGGACAAAACCGTAGTGGGCGTGCGCGGCAACTGCGACTGGACAAGCGACCTGCCTCAGACCGAGGTGGTATGTGCCGCGGGCAAGAAAATCTTTGTCACGCACGGACACCTTTACAACGCGAAGTTCACCTTTGTTCAGCTTGAGTACGCCGCGCGCGAGGAAAATGCGGACATTCTGCTTTTCGGCCACACTCATCAGGCGATGACCGACTACCACGATGGGCTGTATATGATGAATCCCGGCTCCTGCCACGGCTACTACGCTACATACGGCTACATCGACATCACGGACAAAGGCGACGTAATCACGAATGTCGTCAGACTTAACGGAAGGTGACTGCGTGAACACAGGCTTTTCCTTTGACGAAAACACAACGGCGTACCTCGGCGAGCTGCAGAAAACCGGCAGGCTCCCGCACGCCATTATAATAGAAAGCCCCGATGTGCAGAAGGGAATGGATCTGGCGGTTTATCTGTCGATGTTCGCCGTCTGCTCGGGCGAAGAAAAGCCCTGCGGCGCGTGCAAGAACTGTCAGAACGCGCGCAGCAAGGCTCATTCGGATATTTTTTATCCGCAGCTCCAACCGAAAAAGAAGGCGTACCAGGTAGAGCAGATGCGCGACCTGATAAAGGACGCCTACATTCTTCCGAATGAGGCGGACGCGAAGGTATATATCTTCGAGGACTGCGACGCGCGGTTCACGGAGCTGGTTCAGAACACATTTTTGAAGCTTTTTGAGGAGCCGCCGCAGAACGTGCATTTCATTCTGCTCTGCAAAACCGCTCAGACCTTTTTGCCGACGGTGCTCTCGCGCTTCACGATCATCCGCATACGCGGCAGCGAACAGCTTGACGAAGCCTATATTCAGATCGCCAAGGCGATTGCCGACGGGATCACGGACAGCAAGGAATATCCGCTGCTCAAGGCGCTCAACGCCCTGAACGACAAGGAAACGGCGGACAAGACGATCGCGGCGTTCAGGCTTTTGCTGCGCGACGCGCTGGTGCTGCTTTCGGGCGGCGAGCCGCTCGGCGACAGAGAATCCGCCAAAAGCCTCGCGGGCAGGCTGACGCGGAAGAAAATTTTGGAAATGATGGATCTGTGCGGCAGCGCGGATTATATGATACAACAGAACGTAAACAGCAATCTCCTCGCAACATGGATGTGCGGAGAACTCAGGAGGATAACATGGCAGAGGTAATCGGCGTAAGATTTAAAGAGGTGGGCAAAATCTATTACTTTGACCCGCTCAAAAACAAATTAAAGGTCGGGGATATGGTTATTGTTGAAACCGCGCGCGGACTGGAGTGCGGCGAGGTAGCGATGGCAAACAAGCAAATCAGCGAGGAAAACCTTACTCATCCGCTCAAGCCCCTCATCCGCATAGCCACCGAAAAAGACCTCAACCACCTCGCGGAAAACCATATAAAGGAAAAGGAAGCGCGCAAAATCTGTGAGCAGAAAATTGCCGCTCACGGGCTTAAGATGAAGCTCGTAAACGTGGAATACACCTTTGACAACAGCAAGATAATTTTCTACTTCACCGCCGACGGAAGGGTTGACTTCCGCGCGCTCGTAAAGGATCTGGCAAGCGTGTTCCGCACAAGGATCGAGCTGCGCCAGATCGGCGTCAGAGATGAGGCTAAGATGCTGGGCGGACTGGGGATCTGCGGCAGACCATTCTGCTGCAACGGCTTTATGGGCGAGTTTCAGCCCGTTTCAATCAAAATGGCGAAGGAACAGGGACTTTCCCTCTCCCCTGTCAAGATTTCGGGCACCTGCGGCAGACTGATGTGCTGCCTGAAATACGAACAGGAGGCGTATACCGACCTTCTCAGGCACACTCCCAAGGTCGGCGCTATCGTAAACACTCCCGAAGGCAGAGGTCTGGTTGTCGAAAACAACCTCATCGCACGCACCCTCAAGGTAAAGCTCGACAGCGCTCCCAAGGACGTGGCGCCAAAATCCTTCACAGTGCGCCAGTGCAAGCTGGTCAAGGACGGCTACATCAAGGTAAACAAGAAGGAGCTCGAACAGCTCGGCAATTTGGAATAACAAAAAGTATCAAAACTCTTGCAATTACAAATTTTTGTGCTATACTTAAATTAATCTAATAAGGAGGTGTGCAGTACATGGCATATGTAATTAGTGATGAATGCATTATGTGTGGTGCTTGTGCAGACGAATGTCCCTGCTCGGCAATCTCTGAGGGCGACGGCAAGTACGTTATCGACGCTGACGCTTGCGTAGACTGCGGCTCTTGTGCCGACGTTTGCCCCGTAGGCGCTCCCGCTGAAGGCTGAGTTCACAAAAACACAAAAAAACACAGGCGGCAAGGATCAGTCCTTGCCGCCTTTATCTGTTGCCGAAAAACCATACGGGCAATATGCGCACTTGACGGATTCCGAGGACGACAACGCAGTTATGCGGAATTTAACGCAACAGATGTTAAAGTGTTTTATTGGATATTAGTATAAATATGAAAAATTCCGAATTCCGCATTATCGGCGGTTACTCCACGCTCTTGAGGCTCTCAACCATATTTACCGACTTGATTTTAAAGGTCATCAGCACGTTGACGATGAGTGAGAACAGCATTGTCAGACCTGCCGCGTAAAGGTAGGTGGTGAAGTAAATATCCCTGCCGAACATCACGTTGTCGACCTCAACAGTGCGTATGATGAAGCCCGTAAGCAGAACTCCGAGCCCGAGTCCGACGAGAATGCCGAGAAATGTGAGAATGATGTTTTCAATGTAAATGAAGCGCGAGGTTTCGCGGTTGTAGAAGCCCAGCACCTTGAAGGTCGCGATTTCGCGCTGACGCTCGGCGAGGTTGATATTCGTCAGGTTATAGAGCACTACGAACGCCAGCGCCGCCGCGCAGACGATCATCACCACAACGACCATATCGAGCGAGTTGAGCATATTGCGGAAGTCGTCGACGTTCTGATCCATAAAGGCGACCGCCACAACCCGGCTGTCGGCGAGCATTGCGGAGCTGAACTTTTCGCCCGTCGCGTCACTTTTGTCGGAAAGCCTCACCTGATAAATGTTGAAGCTCAGATCGCGGTCAAAGAGCTTTTTGTAGCAGTTCGGAGTCATAAACACGTAGTTGTAGATGTACTGCTCATAAATCCCTCCGACCTTGATTTCCGCGGTGCCGCTGTCGGAGGTGACGGAAATCACATCGCCCGCCGAAAAGCCGAAGTCCGACGCGAGCTTTTCATTGATCATAACGGTGTCGTCGTTCAGCTTAAGCGGTGTTTTGTCCTTGCGCGTGTGCAGAGAGATTATTTCGTCGAAGCTGTCGGGATCCTCCATAACCGAAAGATAGGTGGACTCGGTAGTCTTGTGACCATTGAATTCCACCACAGCCTCCTCCTGAAGCGCGAGCATTGAGGCGCTCACCGTGTCGGTGCTCTCCGCGAGCTCCTTGATGTATTTCAGGTCGTCGGAGCTGCCGCTGCTTTTCGGGATAACCGCGGCGTCGTATTTGAAAATCGAGCCGAACTGCTCGTGAGTAAGCGGCTCAAAGCTGTTGAGCAGACCGAACGCCGCCACAATCAGCGCCGTACAGCCCGCCACGCCGATCACCGTCATACACAGGCGCACCTTGTACCTGAACAGGTTGCGCGCCGTCAGCTTGGCTGTGAAGCCCATATGCTTCCACAGGGGCGTAATGTGCTCGAGAATTATCCTCTTTCCCGCCTTGGGCGCCTTCGGGCGCATTCCCCGGGCGGGTTTTATTTTAAGCGATTTCAGGCACACTATGATTGATACTACCGAGGTGCACGCCACCGCCGCCGCAATTCCGAGAACGATCGACGGAACGTGCGGGACGAGGGTGATGTCGCCGATGTAGAACATTATTTTATACGCGTCATAGATGATGTGCGGCAAAGTGGCGAGCCCCGCCGCGATCCCGACCGCGCTGCCGGCGACTGCGGCTATGAGCGAATAGATAACATATTTGAGGATGATCGAGGTATTGCCGTAGCCGAGCGCCTTGAGCGTGGCGATTTCGGTTCGCTTTTCCTCAATGAGCCGCGTCATTGTGGTGACGCATACCAGAACGGCAACTAGCAGAAAGAACAGCGGAAATACGGAAGCCACCGCGTCGAGCCTGTCGGCGTTGAGCGAATAGGTGGCGTAGCCCGGGTTATCGCTGCGTGTGAAAACGTACCATTTTGATTCCGAGTCGGAGAAGTCGTTCAGTGCTTTTTCGTTTTTTTCGATCTCCTTCAGTCCCTCGGCGAGCTTTTCGTCAGCCTCCGCCTTTGCCTTTTCGTATTCCGCGCGCGCAGCGTCGAGCTCCTTTTTGCCGCTCTGCTTTTTCTCCTGCAGCTGTACAACGCCGCTTTCGTACTTCTGCCGCGCGGCACTGAGCTGAGATCCGGCGGCAGACAGCTTTTGCTGCCCGTTGAGTCTCTGCACCGCGAGCTCACTCTCTCCCACTGCGAGCTGAGCGCTGCCCGAATAAATCTTGCTCTGCGCCGATCCGAGCTGAGCCGAGCCGATAGCGTCCATAACGTCTGTCTGGGTTTTTGCGAGGTCGTCGCCGGCGGCAGCCTTTCGAGACTCCTCAAGCTGCTCCTGAAACGCCGCCTTTGACTCGTTGAACTGCTGCTCCGCAGAGTCGAGCTGCGCCTTGCCGTCCGCAAGCATTTCCTCCGCCGAGGCGATCGCAGAGGCATACTCCTCCTCACCCGAGGCAAGCGCCGCCTCTCCGCTTTCGATCTGTTCGCGCGCCGCTTCGAGGGATTTCTCTGCCTCGCCGATTTTGGAATTGTACTCCGCTTCGCCCTCGTTTATCTTTTTCAGAGCATCGCCGAGCTTGCCCTCGGCTTCCGCCTTCTTTTCATTATATTCCGCGCGCGCCTCGCCGAGCCGCTTGTGAGCGTTGGGGATGACCTCGGCGGTGAACGCTTTTTCTCTCTCGCGCGAAAGGCTTTCGAGCGCCTGCTTCATCTCGTCGGATTTCTTTTCATAGTCGTCGGAGAACGCGGAAACCTTGTCGGAAAACTCCGCCTTTACATACAGCTCGGTGTACTGAGGAACCTTGAAGTCCTCGGCGGAAACATACATATACTCGTCGATTTTGCCGTCGCCGATGGTGGTCGTGCCGCGCTGATACGAAATATACAGCGGCGACTCCGCCTTGCCGACTACGGTAAACTCGGTTGTGTTCAGAATGTCGCTGAGCTTGTTGTCGCCTGCAACAGGGTTGAGCGAGATTTTCATTCCTATCTTGTGGCGGATATTCGCAAAGGCGACGCTCTCGGTGACGATCTCGCCGCTCTTTCGCGGAGCTCTGCCGTCCGTGACGTTGAGCAGGTTGAGCTTTTCGTTGCCGTCGTACGCCTTCGGGACCGCGATGATCCGCACCACGTCGCCGCCGTCGTCCGCGTCGGTCATAACGTCACAGAAATACGAGGGCATTACGCTCTTTACGCCCTCGAGCGCTTCCACCGCTTTGATGTCCTCCTCGGCAAAGCCCGTGGTGGAAACAAGGCGGAAATCCATCAGCCTGCTGTCGCGGTAATAGGTTTCGGCGAGGCGGTACATTGACGGGCTTGTAGCCTTGATTCCCGCGAAAAAGCCCACGCCGAGCGCAATGATCGCCATTATTGAGATAAACCGCGCCTTTGTGTTCGCAATTTCGCGAAAGGTGTTTCGCAGCAAAGCCTTTGTCATTGTATCACCGCCTTTCCGTGGATTTATTGCCTTACCACTCGATTTCGTCGATCGACCTCGGGTGTTCGTTGTATTCGTCGCGGACAATTTTTCCGCTCTTCATTTCTATTATATGGTCGGCCATCGGGGTTATTGCGCTGTTGTGAGTGATGAGCACCACCGTCATCTTCTCGCGGCGGCAGGTGTCCTGCAAAAGCGCGAGGATCTGCCTGCCCGTGTTGTAGTCGAGCGCGCCCGTCGGCTCGTCGCAGAGCAGAAGCGCCGGCCGCTTGGCGAGGGCGCGAGCTATTGATACGCGCTGCTGCTCGCCGCCCGAGAGCTGAGCGGGAAAATTGTCCATCCTGTCGAGCAGACCGACGCTGTCGAGCGCCTTTTCGCTGTCGAGCGGATCCTTGCAGATCTGCGCGGCAAGCTCCACGTTTTCCTTTGCGGTAAGATTGTGCACAAGGTTGTAAAACTGGAACACAAAGCCGATGTCAAAGCGGCGGTACTCGATGAGCTGACGGTCGGAATAGCGGCTTATGTCCTTGCCGCGCACCTCGATCTCGCCCTCGGTGGCGCTGTCCATTCCTCCCAGCAGGTTGAGAACGGTGGTCTTTCCCGCTCCCGAAGCGCCGACAACCACCGCGAATTCGCCCTCCTCGACCGAGAAGGAGATTCCGTCCACCGCGTTTATTGTAACCTCGCCCATTTTATAGCGCTTGTATACGTTTTTGAATTCGACTAACGACATAGCGTTTACCTCGTTTTAATTCGATATTAGAATTATTGATAAGTGTGGTCGCAGATTTCTTTTATTTTCTCTCTGAGAATTAAAAAGTCATTGAAGGCGTCGGGCTTTCTTCTGGGATCGCGCAGGATCGCTGCGGGATGAAGCATAGCCATCATCAGCACGCCGTTCTTCTCGATGAACTGACCGTGCTCCTTTGTAATTTTGATGTCGGGCTTGATTATGCGTGCCGCCGCTATTCTTCCGAGGCAGACGATAATTTTCGGGCGGATGAGCTTGACCTGGTTGCGCAGCCAGTCAATGCACATCTCCTGCTCCTCGGGCTTTGGATCGCGGTTTTTGGGAGGGCGGCACTTTACGATATTTGCGATATAGATATTCTTGTTTCTGTCAAGGTCGACTGCAATCAGCATTTTATCGAGGAGCTTGCCTGCTCTGCCGACAAAGGGCTCGCCCTGAAGGTCCTCGTTTTCTCCGGGACCCTCGCCTATGAACATTACCTCGGCGTCAGGAGTGCCCACTCCGACAACAACGTTGGTTCGTGTTTGGCACAGCTCGCATTTTTGGCAGTTTGCGCAGGCGTTTTTTAGTTCTTCCCAGTTGTTAAACATTTTAAATCCCCTTTTATCAAAATATGGTTGAAAAATTTTGTTATTCGTAGTAAAATAATAGCGATAAACCTGTCAAGGTAAAATATTATGAATGGTGGTATAATTATGAAAATTATGGTAGAAACCTCCGCGCATCACGTACACGTTTGCAGAGCCACTCTTGACGCTCTCTACGGCGAGGGCTATCAGCTCACAAACAAGAAGGATCTTTCTCAGCCCGGTCAGTTCGCCTGCTTTGAGAAGGTTACCGTTGTAGGCCCCAGAGGCGAGATGACGATGTCAATTCTCGGTCCCGAAAGACCTGAGGATCAGGTTGAGGTATCGCTGACCGACGCCAGAAAGCTCGGCGTGACCGCTCCCGTAAGAGAGTCGGGCAACGTTGCCGGAACTCCCGGCTGCAAGCTCGTAGGTCCCAAGGGTGAGGTTGAGATTGCTCAGGGCATTATCGCCGCACAGCGTCACATCCACTTCGATCCCAAAACCGCTGAGGAAAACGGCTTCAAGGACAAGCAGATCGTTTCCGTTAAGGTCGGCGAGGGCACAGGAAGAGAGACGATCTTCGGCGACGTTGTTGTACGCGTAAGCCCCAAATATGCTCCCGCTATGCACATCGACACCGACGAGAGCAACGCGGCAGGTCTGAGCGGCACAGTTGACGGAGAAATCTTGGTTTAATAAGTTGGAGAGAGCGTGCTTATGCACGCTCTTTTTTGCAGCGTAACCAAATTATTAAGACAAGAAAAACGTCAGGCCCGCCGTTAATCCGCACCTTTTGTAAAGCCGTTTTTTCAAAGGCGGATCGGATGCAGCGTCACGTTGCATTACGAATCAGAAATAAGAAAGCTGTGCAGGAAATCTCCGAAAATCGGCTCCCACGCCTTTTCATTGTGACCGTTTTCAAACAATATGACCTCGTTCATCCGCTCAAAGGGATAGCACTCCTGCAGGATGTCATAGGTTGACTCGACGCTCTCAAAAATTGAATACTCCAAATCATCGCCCGCGCCTGTGTAAATATACAGGTAGGGCATATTTTCTTTCAGCCTGCTCATAATCCAGCGGCGAATGTCCTCCTCGGAATAGAGCAGAAACGCGGGTGAGAACACTCCCGCGAACGAAAAGCTCTCGGGATGGCTGAGCGCCGTGAAAAACGACTGCAGGCCGCCTGAGGAGCTGCCGCAGAAAGCAGTGTTCTCTCTGCCCTTCTTCACGGGAAAATGCTCCTCGATATAGGGCTTTACCACATCCATTACAAAGCTGTCGAAGATTTCGCCCTCGGGAGAGGTGAAGTTGTCCATTTTCTCGGCGTGGATTATCTCACCGATCGATTTCGGAGTGAGCTCGTTGTCGCGCCACTCGTTGTCGTTGTGGATACCCACGATTATTGCCGCCTTGCCGCTGCTTTCACGCTCGGCTTCCACTGCCTCCCGCGTAAACCAGCAGCCCCATTTGCCGCTTTCCTTATCAAAAAGATTCTGCCCGTCGGTCATATAAATCACAGGCAGACGCTCCCCCTCATCGTGCGAGGGAACATAGACGCGCACAAGTCTGTCGCCCTTTTCGGGATAAGGCAGATAAATTTTAAAAAGCTCTGATTGTTTCATATAGATCACCGCCTTTATTATCTCATAAAAAGTCCGAGGTTGCAATGTATAAACGAGGGATTTTTGCCAATAATTTTAATGAGGTGAAATTTATGATCAACGACGCGGAAATGCTCACATACATTCTGCAAAGCGCCGAGATGGGCTGCCAGGGAGTCAAGGACGTGCGCAAGAGCAATCAGTGCGGAGTCGCGCTTGACAGCGTGCTCTGCGGACAGATGGTTCGATACGGAAAAATCTACAGCACGGCCGGAAGTATGCTCCGAAATCTCGGGGAGGACGTTCACCACGTAAGCCCGATCGCCAAAACAATGGCAAAAATGTCTGCAGTCAGGGATTTAAGGCGCGATCCGTCAGCTCCGCACGTCGCGGAAATGATGATAAAGGGCAACACAATGGGCGTAAACAAAATGGCTCAGCACCTGCGCAACTACGACCGCACCGACCCGAATATCACTCTTCTTGCGAAAAAAATGCTCGACGTGGAGCAGGAGCACATCAACGAGCTCAAGGCGTTCCTGTGAGCGCAACAAAGGGCTGCCGAAATCGGCAGCCCTTTAAAATACTATTCGGTTGATCAAACCTCGGGGCCTGCGGCTACGAGCGCCTTGCCTGCCTCGTTGGTTGTGTACTTCTCAAAGTTCTTAACGAATCTCTGAGCGAGATCCTTAGCCTTCTCGTCCCACTCGGCGGGGTTAGCGTAGGTATCTCTGGGATCGAGGATACCGGTGTCAACGCCGGGAAGCTCTGTGGGAACCTCAAAGTTGAAGTAAGGAATGGTCTTGGTAGGAGCGTTCTTGATGTCGCCGCCGAGGATAGCGTCGATGATGCCGCGGGTATCCTTGATGGTGATTCTCTTGCCTGTGCCGTTCCATCCGGTGTTTACGAGATAAGCCTTGGCGCCGCTCTTTTCCATTCTCTTAACGAGCTCCTCAGCGTACTTTGTGGGATGGAGCTCGAGGAACGCCTGACCGAAGCAAGCGGAGAAGGTGGGAGTGGGCTCGGTGATGCCGCGCTCTGTGCCCGCGAGCTTAGCGGTGAAGCCCGAGAGGAAGTAGTACTGAGTCTGCTCGGGAGTGAGGATCGAAACGGGAGGCAGAACGCCGAAAGCGTCTGCGGAAAGGAAGATCACGTTCTCAGCGGCAGGACCTGAGGAAATGCCGTTGACGTTCTTCGCGATTTTCTCGATGTGCTCGATAGGATAGGAAACGCGGGTGTTCTCGGTAACGCTCTTGTCGTCGAAATCGATCTTGCCGTTCTCGTCAACTGTTACGTTCTCGAGAAGCGCGTCGCGGCGGATAGCGTTGTAGATGTCGGGCTCGCTCTCCTTGTCAAGACCGATAACCTTGGCGTAGCAGCCGCCCTCAAAGTTGAACACGCCGTTGTCATCCCAGCCGTGCTCGTCATCGCCGATGAGGAGACGCTTGGGATCGGTGGAAAGTGTGGTTTTGCCTGTACCTGAAAGGCCGAAGAAGATAGCTGTGTTCTTGCCTTCCATATCGGTGTTGGCGGAGCAGTGCATTGAAGCAATGCCCTGAAGCGGGAGGTAGTAGTTCATCATCGAGAACAGGCCCTTCTTCATTTCGCCGCCGTACCATGTGTTAAGAATAACCTGCTCGCGGCTCTTTACGTTGAAGAGCGCTGCGGTTTCGGAGTGGAGACCGAGCTCCTTATAGTTTTCAACCTTAGCCTTGGAAGCGTTATAGCAAACGAAATCGGGAACGAAGTTCTCCTCCTCCTCAGCTGTGGGCTTGATGAACATATTCTTAATGAAGTGAGCCTGCCAAGCAACCTCAACGATGAAGCGTACCGCCATACGGGTGTCCTTGTTGGCGCCGCAGAAGCAGTCTACAACATAGAGCTTTTTGCCCGAGAGCTCCTCAAGGGCGAGCTTTTTGCAGGCTTCCCAGGTTTCCTCGGAAGCGGGATGGTTGTCGTTGGGATATTCGGGAGTGGTCCACCAAACGGTGTCCTTGCTCACATCGTCCATAACGATGAACTTGTCTTTGGGTGAACGGCCGGTGTAGATACCTGTCATAACATTGACAGCGCCGAGCTCGGTGTTCTGGCCCTTGTCATAGCCTTCGAGAGCGGGATCGGTCTCGTCCTCAAAAAGCTGCTCGTAGGA
This sequence comes from uncultured Eubacteriales bacterium, assembly GCA_900317875.1. GTDB lineage: Bacteria > Bacillota > Clostridia > Oscillospirales > Acutalibacteraceae > Ruminococcoides. The sequence continues at coordinate 5,377 of ONIJ01000180.1, read as the reverse complement.
GGGATTGTAGATAATTTCTTTTACGTCGGAAATTCCGTACTTTGTTAAATCAAGGTTTGCCATAAGTATTATCCTCTCTATATTTTTTATCAGGTACATCATACCATAGTTTTCGCCTTATTGTCAATATTGCCTAGTTTACAAATAAAGACCTTAAAATGCAATTTTTTCAGCGAAAAATTTCAAAATGCGGTCGGTTTAATATTGAATTACCGAGCAAAATGAAATATTGAAGCCTCAAAACCTCAAAAGTCGCATATTTATTGAAGAATTTTGCTTTCAAATCCGTATTAATTGCCGATCGTCACGCCAAAGCCCGAAAACAAAGACATCCTGCGCGTGACGTATGCTGCCGCGGCGTTCTTTGAACCCCTAACGTTTGCTAAAGAAACCGGGTGATAAAGCGAAAAATAATCCTTTAGCAATTGAATTATCATATATTATGTGCTATACTATTTCTGTATAGCTCAAATTATTATGGAGGGAAATGTATGAGTGAAAAAACTGTCCGCACCAGATACGCGCCCAGTCCCACGGGCTTTATGCACGTCGGCAACCTGCGCACTGCGCTGTATGAATATCTGGTTGCAAAATCACAGGGCGGCAAATTTATCCTCAGAATTGAGGATACCGACCGCGAGCGCCTGGTCGAGGACGCGATCGGCGTCATCTACAGCTCGCTGAAACTTGCGGGACTTAAGCACGACGAGGGTCCCGACATCGGCGGCGACTACGGCCCCTATGTTCAGTCGGAAAGGAAGGATATGTATCTCCCCTACGCCGAACAGCTTATCAAGGAAGGCAAGGCGTACCGCTGCTTCTGCTCAAAGGAGCGCCTTGAAAAGATTCAGAACGAAACCGTCGGCGGCGGCTACGACCGTCATTGCCGCGACCTTCCGCAGGAAGAGATCGACAAAAAACTCGCGGAGGGCGTTCCCTATGTGATCCGCCAGAAAATGCCGGTTGAAGGCACCACCACCTTCACAGACGCGGTATACGGCGAAATCACCGTGGAAAACTCCGAGCTTCAGGATCAGATCCTGATAAAAACCGACGGTTATCCCACATACAACTTCGCAAATGTGATCGACGACCACACGATGGGCATTACCCACGTTATGCGCGGCTGCGAGTATCTTAGCTCAACTCCGAAATACAACCTGCTCTATGAGGCGTTCGGCTGGGAGATACCCACTTACATCCACCTTCCCCTGATTATGGGAAAGGACGCCGACGGAAATGTATCAAAGCTCTCAAAGCGCCACGGCTCAACGGGCTTCAATGATTTGATAAACGAGGGCTATCTGCCTCAGGCAATCATCAACTACATCGCTCTGCTCGGCTGGTGTCCCAAGGACAATCAGGAGCTCTTTACGCTCTCCGAGCTTGAAAAGGTGTTTGATGTGAGCGGAATCAGCAAGTCTCCCGCCGTTTTTGACTACGACAAGCTTGCGTGGTTCAACGGCGAATACATCAAGGCTATGACTCCCGGAGAGTTCACCGAAGCGGCTATGCCCTACTACAAAAAAGTGTTCGGCGACAGGGAAATGCCCTGGGATAAGCTCGCGGAAATTTTGCAGAAGCGCACCACGCAGCTCACTCAGATCCCCGAAATGCTCGATTTCTTCGCCGAGCTTCCCGAATATGACACAAGCCTGTTCGTCAACAAAAAGAGCAAGACTAACCTCGAAAATTCTCCCGTTGTTCTCCGCGAGGCTTATGAGCGGCTCAAGGCTCTGCCCGTATGGGACAACACCTCCATCCACGACTGCCTGATCGATATGGCAAAGGAAAAGGAGCTGAAAAACGGCACCGTTATGTGGCCCGTGAGAATTGCCGCGGCAGGCAAAACGGTTACGCCCGGCGGATGTATTGAAATTCTGGACATTCTCGGCAGAGATGAAGCGCTGAGAAGATTGGAGCTCGGTTTAGCAAAATTCCAATGACGAGCGGCGTCAATTCGTCCCAAACATAGCTTCAGAAATGAATTGACGGCAAGCCGTCGTGAATTGTTGCGGGCAACATAAATTGACGGTAAACCGTCACGAATTGATTTTTCAAATCATTTAAAGAAAAGGAACATAAATATGTCAGATACAATAAACAACGAGATTATGCAGGGCAATTTTATCCACGACTTTATTGACGAGGATATTGCCGAAGGCGGAAAATACGAGGGCAAAACCGTTCACACACGTTTTCCACCCGAGCCAAACGGCTACCTGCACATCGGCCACGCCAAGGCGGTCTGCATTAACTTTGCCACCGCCGAAAAATACGGCGGAATGTGCAACCTGCGTATGGACGACACAAACCCCACAAAGGAGGACGTCGAGTACGTCGACGCGATCAAGGAGGACATCGCCTGGCTCGGCTTTGACTGGGGCGACCGCTTCTTCTACGCCTCGCAGTATTTTGAGCAGATGTACGGCTTTGCGGTTGAGCTGATCGAAAAGGGACTCGCCTACGTTTGCGAGCTCACTCCCGAGCAGGTGCGCGAGTACCGCGGCGACACCCAGACTCCCGCTAAAAGCCCATACCGCGACAGACCGATCGAGGAAAGCCTCGATTTATTCAGGCGTATGAGAGACGGCGAGTTTGCCGACGGAAGTATGACTCTTCGCGCTAAAATCGACCTCGCTTCGGGCAACTTCAATATGCGCGACCCGGTTATTTACCGAATCAACAGACTTCACCACCACCGCACGGGCGACGAATGGTGCCTGTACCCGATGTATGACTTTGCTCATCCGATCGAGGACGCGCTTGAAGGGATCACCCACAGCCTGTGCTCGCTCGAATTTGAGTCGCACCGCCCGCTTTATGACTGGGTAATAGAAAACATCTCAGCGCCCGCCAAGCCGAGGCAGATCGAATTTGCCCGCCTTGGTATCAACAACACCGTAATGTCAAAAAGAAGGCTCCGCCAGCTCGTCGAGGACGGCTATGTGAGCGGCTGGGACGATCCGAGAATGCCTACGCTCTGCGGCCTTCGCAGGCGCGGCTACACTCCCAAGTCTATCCGCTCGTTTATCGATCAGATCGGCGTGTCAAAGGTCAACTCTATTGTTGAGTACAGCTTTTTGGAGCACTGCCTGCGCGACGACCTCAATGAAACCGCCGCGCGCGCGATGTGCGTGATCCACCCCGTAAAGCTCGTCATCACAAACTATCCCGAGGACAAAACCGAGGAATTTGAGGTTGAGAACAATCCCAACCGTCCCGAGGACGGAACGAGAATCGTAACCTTCTCGCGCGAGTGCTGGATTGAGGCTGAGGACTTTATGGAGGAGCCGATCAAGAAGTACCAGCGTCTCTATCCGGGCAACGAGGTTCGCCTGAAATCGACCTATATCGTAAAATGCACAGGCTGCAAAAAGGACGATGACGGCAATGTTGTTGAGGTTTACGCCGAATACGATCCCGAAACCCGCGGCGGCAACACGCCTGACGGAAGAAAGGTTCGCGGCACGATCCACTGGGTTGACGTAAATAACTGCTGCGACGCCGAGGTAAGGCTGTATGACAACCTGTTCACAGTGCCCGATCCCGACGTCGGAGACCGCAACTTCCTTGACTTCATCAATCCAAAGTCGCTTGAAGTGCTGACCGACTGCAAAGCAGAAAAGAGCCTGCAGAACGCCTCCGCTCCCCAGAGCTTCCAGTTTATGCGGATCGGCTATTTCTGCGTTGACAACAAGGACAGCAAACCCGGTCATCTCGTGTTCAACAGAAGCGTTTCGCTTAAGGACGGCTTCAAAAAAAATAATGACAATAAAAAGCATTTGATCTAAAAAAGAATAAAGCGCGACTCCAAAAAAGTCGCGCTTTTTTAGTTTTGAACTGCACGTGATTTTCGCCTGCATACCCGAATAATTATTCAGTTTTTGCCAAAAATAGAAAAGGACTTAAAAATGTAAAGTCGCAGCAAAATATGTGATAAAACAATTAATAACAATTTTTTCATTTTTCGCTTTTTAGATTTGATAATTATAATTAAAACAGAACAGGAGCACCACCCCAGTACCTTTGGACTACATTTCGTCACTATAGTTGATTGAAGAATAAGTGTATTTCCATTAATATTAAATTAAAGTTTTGAATAGGCAGGATTGAATATGGATAGAGTAGCATTATCGAGATTAATCGGGGCAAATATCCGCAAATACAGAATTCACAGGGATGTGAGCCAGGAACACCTGGCGCTTGAATCGGGAATCCATCCCGCGTATATCAGCAAGCTGGAACGCGGTGAAAAGTGTCCTACAATTGACACTTTGTACCGTTTGTCCAAGGCTTTGGGTATTCCCGTGTACAAGTTAATCGACATAGACGGCGATATGGATAATATTTCCGACACCGCCTATAAAATCCAGAAATCTTTGAATGAGCTCAACCCGGATCAGCAGAACAGGGTGGCTGAACTTATTGACGAGATTGTCGACCTTATAAAGTAACGCTCTTTTCAGAGCGTTTTCTTTTTTTCTCTTTTCTTTTACACGTTTATGTGCTATACTTTTAGTGCAAGATGTAATATTTTACCTTTAGTGCTAGTTATAGGGAGGTCAAAATGAGTATTGTTTTGGTCACTGGAGGAGCAGGAGGGATAGGCTCCGCGATATGCAAGGCGTTTGCCGCAAAGGGAAATAATGTTATTGTTCACTACAAAAGCAAAAAAAAAGCGGCTGAGGAGCTGGCTGAAAGCCTTGCGGCCGAGTTTGATATTTATGCATATTCCGTGTATGCTGACGTATCCGACAGCACGTCTGTAGCCGAGATGTTCGACCTGATTGAAAGTGAAGTCGGAGAGGTCGATATAATGATTAACAACGCTGGCATAGCCGAGCAGAAGCTGTTTACCGACATCACTGACGAGGACTGGAAGCAGATGACCGGCGTTAATCTGGACGGAGTATTCTACTGCTGCCGCGAGGTGCTCCGACGCTATATGATTCGCAACCACAGCGGAGTTATTCTCAACATAAGCTCAATGTGGGGACAGGCAGGCGCTTCCTGCGAGGTTCACTACAGTGCGGCAAAGGCCGGTGTAATAGGACTTACAAAGGCTCTGGCGAAGGAAGTAGGGCTTTCCGGAGTACGCGTAAACTGCATTGCTCCGGGTGTTGTACTGACCGATATGATGAAAAGTTTTGACGGTCAGACGCTTGCTGAGCTGCGTGATGAGACTCCCCTGAACAGGCTGGGCACCCCTGACGACATTGCGAAAGCCGCCGTATTTTTATGCAGTGAAAAGGCAGATTTCATCACCGGACAAATCCTTGGAGTAAACGGCGGAATGATAATCTAGTCGAGAACCTCGACTCGTAGTCCGCCTTTGGAAACGTCGTCTTGAATGCAACGTCGGACTAACGGCGGA
>ONIJ01000119.1 GCA_900317875.1 uncultured Eubacteriales bacterium | reverse complement strand
TATTAATGCTATAATTATTTTCAGGAACACAATCCCGGATATGCAGGTGATAATATGAAACATTCAATTTTTTGGAAGCTGATCATTCTGATTCTGCCGCTTGTGCTGGCGACCGACGCGGTGATACTCGGAGCCGCCTACAAAATCACATATGACGCCAACATAGAACACTGCAGAAAGGACGTTAAGGAAACCTCATCCGTCGCCGCTTCGATATTTGAAATATACGACCCGGATGATCTGCAGAACACAAAGCTGTGCTGCAAGGATTTCGACACCCTTTGCAGTTTGCTCAATATGACCTACATTTACGCAATCAAGCCCGACCTTGAAAAGAACGAGCTGCAGTACCTTGCCATCGGCTTCGGCAGCGACGCAACCGACAGCGCTAAAAAAACGCGCTACACGGGAGTTGTTGTGGACGGAATTTACGAGGAGGAGAAAAAGGCGTTCACCGAGGGCGAAAGCGTTTTTCGGGTTGAGAAAAACGAGTTCGGCGAGACTATCACCTGCTACACACCCGTAAAGCACCACTGGAATCCGGAAAAAAATGATTACGACGAAGATACCGTCAGCTTTGTCGGCGCCGAAATGTCGATCAAAGACGTTATGAACACCGTACACAATCAGTTCCTGACAATTATGATCTTTGTCCTTTTGTCGACCATGCTGATCGTGATCGCGATCGCGGTGGTATTCAAAACAAATATTTCAAAGCGGGCAAAGCTGCTCAGCCGCAGAATGACCGAATTTGTGGCAGACAGAGATAAAGACTTTGAAGAAATCAAGTTCAAGGGCAAGGACGAGTTGTCGGAAATGGCGACGGCGTTCAACAGTATGGCGTATGAGATCGACCGGTACATCAGCGATATTTCCGAGCTCAACAAGCAGAAGCTTACGCAGGAAACGGAGCTCAATATCGCGAAGAATATTCAGATGGGACTTTTGGCGCCCGCCGCCTTCAGCTGCTCCGCGGCTGAAATCAACGCCTTTATGCGCCCCGCAAGAGATGTAGGCGGCGATTTGTACGATTATCACGTGCTCAACAACGGAAAGGTCTGCATTCTCATCGCGGACGTTTCGGGAAAAGGAGTTTCGGCGGCGCTGTTTATGTCGCGCGCTATCACCCTGCTGCATCAGTATGTAGAAATGGGTATGTCGCCCGCGAAGGTGCTCTACGAATACAACAACCACCTCGCCGATCACAACCCGAATATTTTGTTCATCACAACCTTTGTGGGGATTTACGATCCCAAAACAAAGGAGCTGACCTATTCAAACGCAGGTCACAACAATCCGTATCTGCTGTCCGACAAGCTCACGGCGCTCGACTCCGCCCGCGGTATGGCGGCGGGAATTTTCCGCAAGGAGATCTATGAGGAGTGCACCGTCAAGCTCAAGCCGGGCGACACGGTATTCCTTTTCACCGACGGAGTGACCGAGGCGGAGAGCAAGGATAAAAAGATGTTCGGCGACGAGGGACTCGAAAATGTGCTCGGAAGAAACCTCGGAAAGAGCGGCAAAGAGATAACGGACAGCGTGCTCGCGGAAATCAACGACTTTACCAAGGACGCCGCGCAGAACGACGACATCACAATTCTGGCAATGACCGTGATCGAAAAAAAGACTCTCCGCGTCAAAACGGAGGCAAAAAAAGAAAATCTGGTAAAGATAACCGACTGCCTGCAAAAACTCGGTCTTTCCGAGGACGCCTCTGCCCTGCTCAGGCTTATGGCGGAGGAAATGTTCGTAAACATCTGCTCCTACGCCTATCCCGACGGAAAAGGTGAGGCTGAGTTCATCGCCGAAGCCGACAGCGACAAGGCGGCGCTGACCTTCATTGACAGCGGAAAGCCGTTCGATCCGACAAAGGACGTTCTTGAAATCGACAACTACGACGCCGAGAACGCGATCGGCGGTCTGGGAAGGTTTTTGACCTTTGAGCTCGCCGACGGTTATGAGTACGAATACAGGGACGGAAAGAATATTTTACGTCTGGAAAAGAAGCTGTAAACTTTAAAAAGCACGCCTCGGCGTGCTTTTTTCTGTTGATGGGAATATCCTTTTCAAAAATAAAAACTGTGAAAGCACGGATAGCTCCGCGCCTTCACAGCCGTGTTGACTTTGAAAACCGAAAGAATTATTAAACTGTTTCGATCTTTGCCTCGTGAGCGTTTTTGCCGATGCTGGCGATACCGTTCATCGCGCTCGCCTTTGCCTTGTAGCCCTCGGAGGTGGCAATGATTTCGCCGTTTTTAGCTTTAAGACGGAAACGGAACTCGCCCGCCTTGTCGGTGTAAACCTCATACTTCGGGTGCTTGAGAACCTCAAAGTTTTCAACTGTCTGATCCTCAACGGCAGCCGCGCAGTTTGTCCTTACGCTTTCGATGCCCGCTTTGCAGGAAACCTCTGATTTGTAGATCTGCGAGGACGCGATGATCTCGCCGTTGCCCGCCTTCAAATCAAACTTAAAGCCGCCGTTAGCGGTGCTCTTCATAACAAATTTGCCCATTTTTCATCCTCCTCCGGATTCTTGATTTTATTGGAGTACAGCAATACTATACTACCACAATAGTATCATAATTTCTTCTGCTTGTCAATAAAAATTATATACTTTTCATAGGTTTTGCCAATTCAAAAAGTTACTTTCGGATTTACGTCATTTTTCGCGCCTTCAGCGTCATCGTTGAATAATCAGCCGGAAAAGCAAATTTCAATAGACAAATCAACCGATGTTTGATATAATGAAATCAAACACTGCAAGAGGTGAATATTATGAACAACATCAGCGCTCAAATCAAAAAATTCAGGAACAGGAAGGGAATGACTCAGGAGCAGCTTGGAGCAAGCGTGGGAGTGTCGATGCAGGCGGTTTCCAAGTGGGAGCGCGGCGGCACTCCGGATATTGAGCTATTGCCAACGCTTGCCGACGTTCTCGGGGTGAGCATTGACGAGCTTTTCGGGCGAAAGCAAAAAAGCCTTGAGGAGACGATTTCCGAGGTCATATACGCGGTAGATACCAAAAATTCATACGAATACGCCTTTGAGCTGTGCTGGGCAATCCTTTCGGGACTTGCGCACATCGACGGCAACATCAGGGGCCACCACAGCTACGGAAACGAAGGCGCCAACATCGACAAGTGCTACTTCTCAAAGCTCGTGGCGGACGGCGGCATCGCCTGCGCACGGCTGGCTCCCGGCTTCCGCACCTTCTTCCTTATGCCGGAGCCCGAGGGCAGCCTCGGCGATAAATTAAAAAGCATCGAGGAGATTCAAAAGCTGTTTGAGGCGTTCGCCGACACCGACGTGCTGAAAATCCTCTTTACGCTCTATGAGCGGCCAAACACTCCGTCCGACGCAACCTTTGTCAGCAAGCAAACGGGCATTTCTCTGAAGCGTGTTGAGCAAAAAATGGATGTGCTGTGAAAAAACAATCTGCTGTTCCGCAACTTCGGCACAACCGCCGAGGGCGACATCGCATTTTATATGTTCAACCAGGAAAGCGCGGTACTTCCGCTTTTGTGCTTTGCCGATGAAATCCTGACCACGGATGTGCGCGACCTTATTGTGGATTTCAGCCGCAGAAAGCCTCTGTTTTATTAGTAAAGGTTTACTTGCTCAACCGACATTTGAGTTTATCGCTTGCGCGTCGCTTGCTAACAGGCGGCGCGTTTGCTACAATAGCCTTAACAAATACAACTACGGAGGATTTGAAGATGAAAAAGATTATTGCCGTTATTCTCTCGGCGCTGACGCTCTGCACCGCCACAGCCTGTTCTTCCGGCAGCAGCTCCTCATCCAAGGCGGATTCTTCCAAAGCCGACGCTTCCGATGAGGTTACTCCCGACACCGATTTTTACACGATCGACGAGGATAAGCTGCCTTCCAAGGTCGACCTCAGAAACTTTGAAGGCAAAAATTACGTAACTCCCGTCAAACGCCAGTCCTTCGGCGACTGCTGGGCATTCAGCCTTGCCGGCGCAGCCGAGATCTCATACCTTTACGAAAGCGGTATGGGCGTGCCTGCGGGACAGGTGAACGACAAGGTCGATTTTTCCGAGAAGTACATCACCTGGTACATTTTCCACGGTATCACCAAGGACGACGCAGTCAAGGGCAAGGTGCGCGCCTCTCAGGTCGGCGAGGGCTTCGATCCTTCAAAGGCAGAGGAAGAAAACAACAAAACCGTTTATTTCATCGGAGGACCGTTTGTACACGACTCCAATCTGTTCGGCGCAGGCTTCGGCCCCGTGGATGAAAAAACGACCATCAAGGGCGAGCAGCCCTTCGCATACGACGACGAGTCCTCTTTTGAATGGAGCCTTCCGCTGAACGCCGAATACCGCAACGCTCCCGCAAGCGCGTTTATCAGAAACAGCATCAAGCTGCCAAGCCCGGCAAAAACCGAGAAAAACGGCAGCTACACGTTCAATAAGGATGGACTTCTCGCCATCAAGTCGGAGCTTTCAAAAGGTCACGGCGTTTCCTTCGCATACTGCTCCGGGGTTACATTGAACTTTGAAACCAAGGCGGCGTATAACTGCGGCGGCGAATCCGCAGATCACGCGGTCACCATAGTCGGCTATGACGACGACTTCGCAAAGGAGAATTTCAAAAGAAAATACGCCAACGGCAAAGAAATGGAAAACAGCATTCCTCCCGAAAACGGAGCCTTCATAGTAAAGAACAGCTGGGGCTTGGCGGATGAAAACGACGACGGCTACTTCTATCTTTCCTACTACGACCAAAGCATCGAGTCGCCGCTGAGCTTCGTGTTTGACAGCTCTGAATCGACAAAGCACACCACGCTCAATTACGATCAGTACGACCTGCTGATGACAGAATGGTACGGCAGCACGGATTATTCGGACGAAACCAAGATGGCGAACGTCTTTGACGCCGAGGAGGACGAAAACCTGTTCCAGATCGCTTATGCGACAGGCTCCGAGAAAACCGAGGTGACCTATGAGATCTACAAGGACGTTGACGACGACGATCCCTCCTCGGGCACTCTGCTTGAAAAGGGAATCAACCGTCACACATACAAGGGCTTCTTCAAAATCGACCTCAAGGACGAATATGAGCTTAAAAAAGGCGATAAATATTCCGTTGTTCTGACGATGAAGCGCGTTACCAACGGCGACGGCGATATGACCTACACCGAGGTGTTCCCCTATTCCACCGAATTTTTCCGCAATATGACCGTTCGCGGCGTTGTAAACGAGGGCGAGAGCTTCCTGTACTCCGACGGCAAGTGGAGCGATATGACGGCTTCGAAGGACAGCCTCATCGACAGAGCGTTTGAACAGGGAGCAAAGGAAATCAACTCAATGAGATTGATCGAAGGAATGGGAATCGAGCTCCATACGGACAGCAAGGATTCCTTCACTGTTGATAACTACCCGATCAAAGCGATTTCGTCTCCCGCCGAATAAAAAAATACACCTTTTTCCTTCGTGTTCCAACACAACCAATATATTAAATCATCCCCTGACGTTCATTTGCGTCAGGGGATCGTTTTTACTGCCGTTATTGACTTCGGTTTATTATGGCGTGCAGCTGAAATTGCCTGCGGTGTATTTTCCGTCAGAGTCCTTTCCGCTGATATAGAAGGCATTTTTGCTGAAGGCGCTCAGTTCGATGTCGACGGTTTGCTAGGAGTTCGAGCCGGCGCCCATCTGATACGATAGATATTATGATTCTATAGAGGTCTGTGAACGATCCGCCTTAGTTCATCCAAAATCAGCCATACAAATACGAAACAGAGCTATTGTTGACCGTTCTGATTTATGCGTGTTTTATGTTTGCAAAAATCGTGGCGGCGCTTTTAAAACAATGCGATACGCCATGAATCAAGGCAAAAATATGATCAAGATTTCCATTCTTTTTTAAAAGAAAAAGCCGCTTCCGCACCAAGTCAGATGCGAAAGCGGCAGTATTATACGCAGGAAAGCCATTCAGCTCTGTTTGCCGATGGCCACCTCATATTCCGCGAGGTACATTTGCAGGCAGGTCGCGTCGTCAATATTGACCGTTCCGTCGCCGTTGACGTCGGCGATGACGCGCAATTCATCGGTGAGGGGAATTTCCTCCGCGAGAATACGCTGAATGGCGGTCACATCTCTTACAGTGAGCATGCCGTCGCCGTTTGCATCGCCGACAGGGTCGTCTTCGCTGACCAGCGCTTTAAAGGTAAAGCCGTTTTTTCTCGCAAAGGTCTCGGCGGTCGAGCCCCGCTCTCCGCAAACGGTAAATCCCATTATTTTGGATGTGGAGTATGTTCCGCAGTATCCAAACGCCCGCACACCGATTTCGGTGACGCCTTTGGGAATGGTGATCCTTTTTATTCCGGTGTCTCCGAACGCATAATTGCCGATTTGCGTTACGCTGTCGGGAATTTTAATACTTTTCAGGCCGGTGCAGTTTTGAAAAACGCAATGTTTTATCTGTTCCAGACCATCCGGAAGTGTGATCTCAGTCAGAGCGGTACAACCTTCAAACACGCCGTTATACATTATCTTCGCGCCGTTGGGAATATTCACGCTTGACAAAGAGGTACATTCATAAAACATGCCCGGAGGGACAATCGACAGGCTTTCGGAAAGGTGGGCGCTTTTTAAATTCTTACAGTGGGCGAATGCATCGCTATCGATTTTTGTCACGCTGTCGGGAATGATTATGCTCGTCAGGCTTTGGCAGGAATCAAATGCGCATGTCCCGATGGACACATTTTCGGGAAGCGCAATTTGCTGAAGGCTCCTGCAGGATCGAAACGCGCTGCTGCCGATCTCCGTCACGCCGTCGGGAATGTCGACCCTTGTCATGTTGGTGCAATCATTAAACGCGCTACCGCCGATTTGCGTCACACTGTCGGGAATCGTAACGCCTGTCAGACAGGAACAACCCTGAAACACAAAGGAGCGGATAGCCGTGATACCATCCGGAAGCGTTATGTCCGTTACAAGCTCATTGTTCAGATACAGGTTATGCGCACAGATTAAGGGATTGCAGTACCAGTCGGCAAAGGTGATCCCGCACCACGCCTCTATATCCGATATATATACGGCATTGAGTCCGGTGCAGCCTTGAAACGCCCATTCACCGATATACGTCACACTGTCGGGGATGGTAATGCTCGTCAGTGTGCGGCAGCCGGAAAACGCATATTTGCCGATCCGCGTTACGCTGTCCGGAATAGTGACGCTTTTCAGCCAAGAGTTGTTGAAACACAAATAATTGCCGATGTTTGTCACACCGTCCTCGATGATAACACTCTCGACATAGCCACCCGGTCTGGAACCACTCTCAAAGTCTCCCATCTCCCCGTTGCCGCTGATGGTCAGTACGCGGTTATCATCAATCGTCCATGTGCAATCGCCGGTCGTGCCGCTCGAGGCGCCGACAGAATCCCGCGCCGTTTCCGCCGCTGTTGCCGCGACAGGAGCGAAGGAAAGCATTCCGACGGCAATCAGAACGGAAAGCAAGCCGGCCGTTATCTTTTTCAACCTCTTTTTCATAATGACTCCTCCTCCAAATAAACAATCGATACGCAGCCGGGGTCAAGCGCCCGGAGGCGCATGTGATCATTATTCTGAAAATTGAAATTTATCCCGATATCCTATACTATTATTATGATACCACGTTCCGACCTTTCGCGCAATCCAAAAACACCTGCGTCTATTTGGCAATATTGCACATATAGGCAAGATAACAATAAAAACGCACAATAGGTGAACCGAGTTCACCACCAACATATACAACCAATGGGGTGCAACATGATATTGTGTTCGGTATTATACACAAAAGCGTAACAAATATAGTGTTATTTACTCTATCCATCAGAACTGTGGCACAGGAAGACAAGGAAAAATATAAGAAACCTTAATAGTTTTTTTCGATCATTTCAAAAATCAAAGAGAGCGGAAAAATATCACTAAGATTCGGTGATTTGATGAGGCTGTCGCATTAAGGCCTAACAAAAAGTAAAAGACCGGGTAGCCCGAAAGGGTTGCCCGGTCAGTGCTTTCATAGTATAATTTAAGTGCTAAGAAAACCACACAGAAAGCAGGTT
>ONIJ01000133.1 GCA_900317875.1 uncultured Eubacteriales bacterium | reverse complement strand
GTGTACTCACTGTAATTTCTTGAGAATACTTTCTCAAAGTCATTACGGGTTTCTTTCTTTTCGTTGTTTAATTTTCAAGGTCCTTTGGCGCTTAAATACTGAATTTCTGTGGATTTTTGTGTTCCGCATTTCTCAGTGCGCTTTTGCTATTATATTACAAGAACAGGGATTTGTCAATAGCTTTTTTAAAAAAAATTCAACTTTTTTATTCGTAATTTTTTCTATTTTCTTGACACAGGGATAAAAGTTCTTTATAATTTGTTTTAGTTCTTATTATATGCAAAAATTCGGAGATTATTATGCTAAAGAAGTTGAATGTTTCAAACAGGTTGGTTTCCGCGATCAACATTGTTTTTTTCGGTCTGATAACCTACATAGCACTTACGGTAGGCATTCTGACCTTGATTAACGCCTCTTTCTTCGGCGAGGACTTTAATGAAGACTTTCCGTTTTATCAGGGCTTTTTAAGAATGCTGCTTCCGCCGGTTTTCTTTGCGGCGATTATTCAGTTTTTTCTTCACTTCAGCCGTGCGATATGCACAGGTAAATTCAAGCGACTGGACGAGCGGAGCTTTAACACACGGGTTTTGCTCATAGGAGTGGGAATAATCCTCGTAATTCAGCTTGTCGTTGTTTCCTTTCTGATTATGAATCCGGTTACCGATTCAAGGCGGCTTGAAATATACGCTAAAAAAATCGTCACCGACGGCTCGCTTGAGTGTATGAACACCGATTTCAACGAGCGCTATATCGTTTGGTTCCAAAACAATATCCCTACTCTTCTGGTTTACTGCCTGATTTACAAGCTCACCTATATGCTCACCGGAACCTTTACGCGTATTCCCATGGTGATCTTCAACACGCTTTGCATCAACCTTGCCGTTTTGTTCACGGTTCTGACCTCGCGCCGAATTTTCGGCGGGAGAAAGGCTGTGATCACCCTGGCTCTGTGCGCGTTTTTCGCTCCGTTTTACACATACACGCCCTATTTCTACAGCGATACCTTCTCCATACCGATGGTCATGGGAACGATTTACACCTTTGTGCGGGCGACGCAAACCGAATCTCGCATTAAAAAAGCATTGCTGTTTGCAGCGAGCGGAGCGATGTGCTTTATCGGCTTTGAGCTTAAGGGAAGCGTTATTATTCTTTTTATTGCGATAATTATATATTTGCCGCTCCGTTACGGAATAAGGAGAGCCGCAAAGTCTGCCGGAGCGTTTGTTTTGAGCTTTGTCGTATTGTTCGCCTCATGGAGCGCTGTCTGGAAATCCGTTAACCCTATATCGGAGGAGGTTTCCGACAAATATCAATTTCCTGTGATTCACTGGGTAATGATGGGGCTCAACTATGAAGGTACCTTCAGCGAAGACGACTTTGACTACACCGCGAGCTTTCCGACTATGACCGAACGCGTGAACGGCGATGCTGATGAAATCAAGCGCCGCATTTCGGACTACGGCCCCGTCGGTCTGGCGGATCACGTTTTCTTCAAGATGTCAGGCACTTATCATGACGGAACCTACAACATTTCGCACTATATCGAGTTTCCCGAGCGGCACACATTTCTTCATGACATCATTATAAAGTGGGAACCGTACCGCTTCGGATTTTTCGCATACAGTCACGCTTACCACTTCTTCCTGTTCTTTGTGATGGGCTATTCCGGACTTGCCGCGTTTAAAAAGCGCAGGAAATCCGTAACCGCCCTTTTCAGACTCGTTATTCTCGGTGCGATGGCATTCTTTGTGATTTGGGAAACAAATCCGCGCTATCTGTTCAACTACACGCCGATTTATCTTTTGCTCGCCACAGAAGGGCTTACCGAATCGGTGAACCTGAAGGAAAAGTATCTCAAATGGAGAGCGTCCAAAAAAGCCGCCTGATAACGCGCGGAATTATACAACCGTTTATCGTTAACATTTTTCTCTGACATTTGTTTCAACAAATTATGATTGCGAGGTGGAGCCGATGAAAACTGCAAAAACTGCTTTTCGGGAAAAGCTGATGACCGTTTTTCACGCTGCATTTTTTGTCGCTGCGGGACTTGTTGCATTGTCCGCAGTTACTCTGGGAGTGTTTTATGCCCCGTTTTTCGGCGAGGACGGAGCCGAGCCCGGCATTCCGATTATGATCGGTGTTTTGCGGCTGCTTCTGCTTCTGCTGACAATGGCGACCGTATTTATGCTGTTTGTGCTGTGCTGCCGCTTTTTCACTGCGGACAAGCCGCGCAGGACGGACGACCGTTCATTCAGCAACCGAATTATTTTTTCGACCGTCGGAGTAATACTGGCTTTACAGCTTTTATCCGCCTTCTTTTTGCGGATGGCCCCGATCACCGACATCGACTGGCTTGAAAGCTATTCCAGGAAAATAATCACGGACAACTCCTTCGACTGTCTGGATTCCGACTTCGGACGGCGATATATTGTATGGTTCCCCAATAATATCGCCACGATGCTGCTGTACACCCTTCTGTATAAGATTTCATATTCTCTTACCGGCACGTTTTCCCGCGTTCCCATTCTGCTGTTCAACGTACTCTGCATCAACTCCGCAGTGCTGCTTACCGTGCTGACTGCGCGCAGACTTTTCGGGAACCGCAAGGCAGCCGTAACGCTGACGATCTGCGCGTTTTTCGCGCCGTTTTACACCTACGCGCCATTCTATTATTCCGACACTTTCTCGATTCCGATGGCAGTCGGAGCGGTTTATACATTCGTCGCGGCAACTCAGACCGACAGCCGCGTCAAAAAAGCTCTGCTGCTGTTATCCTGCGGTGCAATGTGCTGCATAGGCTATAAAATTAAGGGAAGCGTACTGATACTTCTGCCGTCGCTTTTCCTATATCTTTTGCTGAGCTGCAACATAAAGCGCGCGCTCAAAACCTCGGGAGCCGTTTTCCTGGGCTTCCTGATAATTTACGCCTCGTTCTCCGCGGCGTGGAAGGCAACAGGGTTTATTTCGGAGGAAAGCAGGGAACGATACGAGTTTCCTCTGACGCATTGGGCTATGATGGGACTTGGCTGGACAGGAGAATACAGTCCCGAGGATTTCGACTACACCGAGAGCTTCGACGGAAAAGAGGCAAAGACCGAGGCTGACCTGAAGGTGATCGGCGAGCGTTTGGACGAAATGGGCGTCGGAGGCTTTGCGGCTCACCTGTGGGTAAAGGCCTCCTGGATCTACAAGGACGGCACCTACAACATTTCCCACTACCTGGAAAATTCGGTATATGACACTCCGCTGCACAGCCTCATTATTAAAGGCGGAAGTCTGCGCTACCTGTTTTTCGCCTACAGCTTTGCGTGCCAGACCTTCCTGCTGTCGATGATGACCTACTCGGGCTTTGCGGCGTTCCGGAGAAGAAAATACGAGGCGACCTCGTGGCTGAGAATCACTATGTTCGGCGTGTTTATCTTCTTTTCCGTATGGGAAGCAAATCCGCGCTATCTGTTCAACTTCACTCCGCTGTACATCCTGCTTGCCACCGAAGGCGTAAGCGAGCTTGCGGCGCTGAAAAGAAAACGACCGTCGGTTGATTGTGTTTAGATATGAGTAAGAATAGTTTTTTCGGAAAAACCGCAGATATTTTTAACCGCGGGTTCTTCATATTTTACTTTGCTTTGTTTGTGCTGACCGCCGTTGCGGGATTGATCACCGTGGCTGTATTCGGCGAGCTCGGGCGCGAATATCCCATGCCCGTGATAATCGTGGTTCTGCGCTTTCTCGCGCTGATCCTCAGCTTTGCCGCAGTCGCCGCGCTATTTATAGCGCTGAGCAGGTACCTGCTTTCCGAGAAGGGAGCGCGATTCGAGGAACGAAAAACAAATACGCGCCTCATATTCATCGGAGTCGGCGTTATTCTGGCGATCCAGCTTCTTTTCGCCTTCTGCCTGCAGATCGTTCCTATCACGGACATCGCGAACCTCGACAGGTACGCCAAGCAGATCGTCACCGACGATTCGCTCGACTGTCTTGAATCGGATATGAACGGTCACTACATCATCAGGTATCAGAACAACCTTCCGCTGCTGTTCTTTATGACTTTCGTCTACAGAATCACCTATTCGCTGACGGGCTCGTTTTCGCATATTCCGCTGATGATCCTGAACACCCTGGTCCTCAATTCGGCGGTGCTTATGACCGTCCTGACCGCGAGAAGGATTTTCGGAAAAAGAAAGGCGCTGATCACGCTCGCGCTCTGCGCAATGTTCGCGCCGTATTACACCTACACGCCGTATTTTTACACGGACTCCTTCTCGATTCCGTTTGTGATAGGAACCGTGTACACGCTCACCGTCGCCGTTCAGAGCGAAAAGCTCAGCAAAAAGCTGATTATGCTCCTGCTGAGCGGAGCGATCTGCTTTATCGGATTCAAGCTCAAGGCGAGCGTAATAATCCTCATTCCGGCGCTGCTCCTTTATCTGCCGATGAAATACGGCATAAAACGCGCTGCCAAAATCGGCGCGGCGTGGCTGCTCGGCTTTTGTATTCTTTTTGCTCCGGTCACTCTCATCCAAAAGGCAAATCCCGTAATCTCTGAAGAAGCCTCGGACAAATACGAGTTTCCTCCCGCACACTGGGTGATGATGGGGCTTAAGGACTTCGGAGCTTTCACCTTCGAGGACAGCGACTTCACACAGAGCTTTGAAACCATGGCGGAGCGCAAGGAAGCAAATATGAACGAGATTGCAAAGCGCGCCTCCGAAAAAGGCGCCGCAGGGTTTGCGGTTCACATCGGAAGGAAGCTCGCCTGGACGTATATGGACGGCACCTACTACATTGCAAACTACCTTGAGCACCGCGAGCACGACACTCCGATCCACAGCTTTGTGCTTTACGGAGGCAAATTCCGCTTCGCTTTCTTTGTGTACAGCTTCGGTTATCAGATGTTTTTGATGGCGATGATTGCCTATTCCGGGCTTCACTCACGGCGAAAGCGCAGAGTTGATCCGGCGACGTTTTTCAGGATCGCCGTTTTCGGAATGGTTCTGTTCTTCCTCATCTGGGAAACGAACGCGCGTTATCCGTTCAACTTCACCCCGCTTTATATGCTCCTCGCCACCGAGGGCATCTGCGCCTTTGCAAAGCGGATGGAAAACTCGCGGCTGCTCGGAAGATTTTGCAAAACAGCGCTGCCCGAAGAATAAACAGGTTAATAAAAGTTTGGTGTGCATATGAATATTTTCGAACAAATCATTTACGGTCTGTCCGCAAAAATGGAAACGCCTCAGGGCTACGGAGCGTTCCATCTTATAAGCTTCGGCATCATAATAGCACTCACCGCGGTGGTGTGCCTGACACTCGGCAAGGCGTCTCAAAAAGCCGAAAAAATACTGCTGATGACCGTCTGGGCAGTGCTTATCCTCTGGGAGGCTTACAGACAATTGGTGTATGCCGCCCACTTTGAGGAAACCGTCTATTGGGACTATCAGTGGGAGTCCTTTCCCTTCCAATTCTGCTCATCACCGCTTTTTCTCCTTCCGCTCGCGGCGCTTCCGAAAAACGAAAAACTGAGGGACGCGGTGCGTATGTTCCTCGCCTCCTTCTCCCTGTTCGCGGGGCTCGCGGTAATGTTCTACCCCAACGGCGCGTTTTCGTCGATGATCGGCGTTAGCGTACAGACCATGCTGCACCACGGCTCGATGATCATTCTCGGAGTGTACTTGGGAGGCAGACTGCTGCGCGAGGGAAAAATGACAATAAAGCGATTTCTGCAGGCAGACGTGATGTTCGCCGTGATGGTCGTGCTGGCGCTTATAATGAACCTTTTATCCCCCCTCGTCACCGACGAGACCTTCAATATGTTCTACATCGGGCCGAACTTTCCCTGCTCGCTCGTCATCCTCGACGCGATATATCTTAACGTCCCGTATGTTCTCTTCCTGATGATATATATGCTCGGTTTTTCAGCCATGGCGTTTTTGGTTTTTTCGGGCCAGCTCGTGCTGCGCCCGTCGTGGTACAAATCACTTAAAAGAAAAAAAGCGGAGAAAAACAGCGCTGAGTCATACGAAAACACAAAATAGCCCTTGACTTTTTCGCGCGGGATATATATAATAAATATTACATAATTAAATCCCCTTAAAGACAGTGACGGGAACAAGATATAAAACGCTTCGGCGCAGAGAGTTGCCGGTTGGTGTAAGGCAACGCGAAGGTTTATATGAATAGCTCATCCCCGAGTTTTCCGCGTGAAGGTTTGTAGCGCGGAACGCAGGACTGCGTTATCGGTCAGGACTTTGTTGGAAGTCTGTGAGGAGCGTGCGGCGACGCGCGCTTGAACTAGGGTGGTACCGCGATTTTTTCGCCCCTTATTGCAATTTTTATTGTATTTAAGGGGCTTTTTTATGCGTCAGAATATCATATGGAGGCTTATTAAAATGAAACCGTCTTACCAAAAGTACATTCCCTTCAAGCAGATAAATCTGCCTGACCGCACTTGGCCGAACAACACGATCACAAAGGCTCCGATCTGGTGCAGCGTTGATTTGCGCGACGGCAATCAGGCGCTGATCGACCCGATGAACCTCGAGGAAAAGCTCGAATTCTTCCACGCGCTTGTAGATATGGGCTTCAAGGAAATCGAGATCGGCTTTCCGAGCGCTTCGGAAACCGAATACGAAATCTGCCGCGAGCTGATCGAAAAGAACCACATTCCCGACGACGTTACTATTCAGGTTCTGGTTCAGGCGCGCGAGCATTTGATCCACAAGACCTTTGAGGCAATCAAGGGCGCAAAGAACGTAATCGTTCACTTCTACAACTCGACCTCCACCCTGCAGAGAAAGGTCGTTTTCAAAACCGATATGCAGGGCGTTATCAACATCGCAGTCGACGGCGCGCGCCTGATAAAAAAGCTCACTGACGAATACGCGGGCGACACAAATATCCGCTTTGAGTACTCTCCCGAGAGCTTCAGCGGCACCGAAATGGACAACGCCGTTGAAATCTGCGACCGCGTAATGGAGGAGCTCGGCTCCACAAAGGAGAACCCCGTTATTCTCAACCTGCCAAACACCGTTGAGATGTGCACGCCCAACACCTATGCCGATCAGATCGAATACTTTATCCGTCACCTCAAAAACCGCGAGGCGGCGATCATCAGCGTTCATCCCCACAACGACCGCGGCTGCGGCGTTGCGGCAGGCGAGCTCGCTCTGCTTGCGGGCGCCGAGAGAGTTGAGGGAACACTGTTCGGAAACGGCGAGCGCACGGGCAATATGGACATCGTTACTATGGGACTTAATATGTTTACACAGGGTGTTGATCCCGAGCTCGATTTCAGCGATCTCCCCCACCTGCGCGACATCTACGAGCGCTGCACGAATATGAAAATCGATCCGCGCCAGCCTTATATCGGCGAACTGGTATTCACCGCCTTCTCGGGCTCACATCAGGACGCCATCAACAAAGGCTATCAGTATATGCGCGAGAGCGGCACCGAATACTGGGAGATCCCCTATCTCCCGATCGATCCTGCGGACGTCGGCAGAGAGTACGAGCCGATCATCAGAATCAACTCCCAGTCAGGCAAGGGCGGCGCTGCATTCGTGATGAGCAACAACTTCGGCTATGACCTTCCCAAGCGTATGCACCCCGAATTTTCCGCTCTGGTGCAGGCAAAATGCGAGGCTCTCGGCCGTGAGCTGATTCCCAAAGAGCTGTTCGAGGTATTTGAAAGCAATTATCTTAATCACCCCGCCAAATTCAAGCTCACCCGCCAGAAAATTTACGAGGAAAGCGAAAACGGCAAGGAATACGTTCACTTCAAGGGCGAGCTGCTCGTTGAAGGAGGCGGAAAGATCAAAATTCTTGGCACCGGCAACGGTCCGATCGACGCTTTCTTCAATGCGCTGAAGAAGGTTGGTCTGAACAGGTACCGGTTCAGAGGCTACAACCAGCACGCGATCTCCGAGGGCTCGGACGCAAAGGCCGTTTCATACATCGAATTAAAAACTCCCGCAGGAAAAACCATATTCGGCGTGGGCATAGACTCAAACGTAAACATAGCTTCCGTTCTCGGCGTTCTCAACGCAATCAACCGCGCGGAAGCAGAATAAAAACAAACAGCAAAACGGTTGTATCAAGGTTCTCCCTGATACAACCGTTTATTAATTTGAAGTTTTTACTTCATGCTGTTCTCGTAGGACTCGATCATTTTCTT
>ONIJ01000048.1 GCA_900317875.1 uncultured Eubacteriales bacterium | reverse complement strand
TTGAACCGCAAATGGATGTTGATGAGCGCATTTCAATTGGCGAGGATGCTGCAGTTACCTACCCTGCGCTGATGCAAAGCAATTGCGTTGTTGTCAATGACTGCATTGATTATCACTACCGACAGCGTGAGGATTCCATGCTGAAACAAAGTGCTCATTTCTCTGTTGAAGCGGAGAATTTGCGCGTTTTATTTGAATATTTGCTTACTTTTGCCGAAAGGCACGAGGATAGATTTCAATTAAAAAAACAGATAACCGATTATGTATTGGGCATTTGTCTGATGCGTTCGGGTGGCAGATTACCAGAACAAGACAGCTATTCTACCTTTGACGACAAATACTACGGAAAAAAAGTTGTTGTTTTTAATGCCGGAACCTTTGGGCAGCAGCTTGTCAACCGCTTTAACGAGAGCAGGCATTGTGTAATCGTAAAGTGGATTGATGACGATTACTGGGAATATCGTCGTTGCTGTTTAAATGTCGACGCAGTGGACAGCATAGGCGAGGTGGAGTTTGACTATGTGCTGATAGCCACCGTTGATCCTGAAGTTGCCGAGAAAATGAAACAACGGCTGGTTGACCTTGGGGTCGGTGCCGAAAAGTTGTTAACGGTTGACTGTCCCGAGCATATCAGAGAAATGCTGATACAAAAATATCTGTACGCAAGGTAGAATATGACTGATTTTTTTCTAAAAGTTCTGACTGCCCCTCCCGGCAAAACACATCTGTTTTCTGTTGGGCAGGCAGGATTTATTATCAAGAGTGCGAGCGGTCAACTGCTCGCGATAGATTTATATCTTTCCGACTGCGTCGAGAGAGTGGAAGGGCATGTTGGTTTTAAGCGTCTGCTTCCCAAAATACTTTCCCCGGATGACTTGGAGTTCGATGCAGTTATTGCGACGCATTTTCACCGCGACCATTTCGATATAGACGCGATTCCGTCGCTGGCAGCCAACGGCAGGACAAAGCTGTTTGCTGCGGAGGATTGCAGAGCATCGGTTGCGCAGCTTGAGATGAAGGATGATAAAGTCACATATGTAAAGTCCGGAATGACCTTCAGGCAGGGAGATTTCACGATCCATTTCGTTAAATGTGATCATGGCAAAGGTGCTCCGCAGGCGGTTGGAGTCATGGTACAAGTTGACGGAAATCTGATTTTTGAAACAGGCGATACCTGTCTAAGATTGGATTGGGTGGAAGATTTCAAAAAAATCGGAATACCTGACGTACTGATCGCACCCATCAACGGCGCATTTGGAAATATGGATGAGCGTGACTGTGCTGAATTTGCCAACGCAATCAGCGCGAGGCTGACGGTTCCGTGTCACTATGGCATGTTCGCGTCGCACGGCGGCAATGTCGGCAGGTTTTATGACATTATGACAAAGCAATATCCCGAGCATGCTTTTTGTATCATGGCTCAGGGAGAAAGGCTTACAATTTAGAGGATAGCTATGGAAAAAGAATTTGAAGGGAAAAAGCTGCTGATTCTTGGCGGAAACCCCGAAACAACACCGCTGGTTGAAATCGCCAACGGCATGGGCATTAAAACGATTGTCACAAGCGCACGATCGACTGATCCTGCAAAGAAAGCTGCATGGAAGGCGTATGACGTTGACGGTATGGATGTCGAAGGTTTGATAACGCTTGCCAAGGAAGAGCAGGTTGACGGTGTTCTGGTTGGCGTTGCCGACATTTTGGTTCCGTCCTATTGCAAGGTATGCAACGCGCTTGGTTTCCCCTGCTATGCGACTGAAAAGATTGTTGATGTTTTTTCCTTTAAGGATACGTTCAAGGCAACCTGCGAAAAATACGGTGTTCACGGTATTCCCGAATACAAGCTCGGCGCGGATTTGAAACGCGAGGATCTGGAAAAAATCAAATATCCCGTTATGATAAAGCCCGTAGACAACGGCGGCGGTGTCGGCATGACGGTCGCCAATAACGAAACCGAGCTGCGTGAAGGTGTAAAAAAGGCACTCCACGCATCCTATAGTAAGCGATTTATTGTTGAAAGGTATATGCAGTGCGACGATGTCGGTATTTATTATACCTTCAAAGACGGCGTTTGCAGTGTATCCTGTATTTACGATAGATATACGACAGATGAACAGGAGGGTTTCAGCAAGGTCAATTTGGGCTCTGTTTATCCGTCAAAGCATATTGATGATTATTTCAGGAACATGCACGGTAATGCGGTGCGTATGTTCAAAGAAATCGGTATAGAAAACGGTGTGTTGTTGCTCAGCGGTTTTTACGAGCAGGGTCAGTTTTATTTATATGACCCGGGTTTTCGTTTGCAGGGAGAAGCACC
>ONIJ01000049.1 GCA_900317875.1 uncultured Eubacteriales bacterium | reverse complement strand
TGTAAGCGTTGCCGCCGAGTACAAAGGTGATGATTCCGAAGATGATGCAAGCAACACCTGCAGCCATTCCGACGAGTGTGAAAATCTTTTTCATAAAAAATCTCCTTATAAGGTATTCAATTTCTTCATGTTGCATTAGTGACAAAAAGCACAATGAGAACCGAAGATATTGTATTTATATTTTATCTCCTTTTAGTTTTGTTGTCAATACTTTTGAATAATAATCTTCAAATAAATTCCTGTCCCTGCACTGCTTGACAAAAGACACGGAAAATGCGATAATATTTAGTTGTATATATTTTGAAAACAAGGGGAGTATTTATGGCTCAGGAACTTGAAAAATCCTACAATCCGTCCTCGTTCGAGGACAGGATTTACGACTTCTGGATGAAGGGCGGCTACTTTAAGGCAAAGGCCGATCCCGACAAAAAACCGTACACTATCGTTATGCCGCCGCCGAACATCACCGGACAGCTTCACATCGGTCACGCGCTCGACGAAACTCTGCAGGACATCCTCATCCGCTGGAAGAGAATGTCCGGCTACAGCGCGCTCTGGCTGCCCGGCACCGACCACGCATCCATAGCGACCGAAGCGAAGATCGTTGAGGCTATGCGCAAGGAAGGTATTTCAAAGGACGACCTCGGCAGAGAAAAGTTTTTGGAGCGCGCCTGGGAATGGAAGCGCGAATACGGCGGACGCATCACCCGTCAGCTCAGAAAGCTCGGCGTAAGCTGCGACTGGGACCGCGAGCGCTTTACCATGGACGAGGGCTGCTCCGAGGCGGTAAGGGAGGTTTTTGTCAAGCTCTACGAAGACGGCAAAATCTACCGCGGCAACCGTATGGTAAACTGGTGCCCGCACTGCAACACCTCGATTTCCGACGCGGAGGTCGAGTATGAGGAGCAGGCAGGTCACTTCTGGCACATTCTCTATCAGGTAAAGGAAACGGGCGAAATGCTCGAAATAGCTACCACACGTCCCGAAACTATGCTCGGCGACACCGCCGTGGCGATCAACAAGGATGACGAGCGCTACAAACACCTGCACGGCTGCCACGTCATTCTGCCCCTTCTCAACAAAGAGATCCCCATCGTCTGCGACGAGCACGCGGATATGGAAAAGGGCACGGGCGTTGTAAAAATCACTCCGGCGCACGATCCCAACGACTACGAGGTAGGTCAGCGCTGCGATCTTCCGATCGTCCGCGTTTTCACCTACGACGGATATATGACCGGCGCGGCTGACGTCGCCGCCTATGAGGAGCTCAAGGCAAAGGGCAGCCTCGCCGAAAACGAGCCCGAGGTGCTCGACTGCGGCAAGTATGCCGGAATGGACACAATGACCGCGAGAAAGGCGATCGTTGCCGACTTGGAGGCTCTCGGACAGCTCAAAGCGGTCAAGGATCACACCCACGACGTAGGCACCTGCTACCGCTGCCACACCACGATTGAGCCGATGGTTTCCAAGCAGTGGTTCGTACGTATGGAACCGCTCGCAAAACCAGCTATTAAGGCTGTGCGCGACGGCGACACCAAGTTTATCCCTGCCCGGTTCGACAAGGTTTACTTCAACTGGATGGAAAACATCAAGGACTGGTGCATTTCACGTCAGCTCTGGTGGGGCCACAGGATCCCCGCCTACTACTGCGACGAGTGCGGCGACGTTACCGTTTCTAAGGAAGCGCCCGAAAAATGCTGCCGCTGCGGCTGCACCTCGCTTCATCAGGATGACGACACACTCGACACCTGGTTCTCCTCAGCGCTCTGGCCGTTCTCGACTCTCGGCTGGCCGAAGGACACCGAGGATCTGAAATACTTCTATCCCACAAATACGCTCGTAACGGGCTACGACATCATCTTCTTCTGGGTTGCGAGAATGATTTTCTCCGCTCTTGAGCAGACAGGTCAGGTTCCGTTCGACACCGTATTCATCCACGGCATCGTCCGCGACGAGCAGGGCAGAAAGATGTCCAAGTCGCTCGGCAACGGCGTTGACCCGCTCGAGGTGATCGAAAAGTACGGCGCCGACGCGCTGCGTTTCCTCCTCGTTACGGGCAACTCTCCCGGAAACGACATCCGCTACTCCGAAAAGCGCATTGAGGCTTGCTCGGGCTTTGCAAACAAGCTCTGGAACGCTTCGCGCTATGTTCATATGAATATCGACGATTTCAACGTCAAAAACGAGCTTCCCTCCTCCCTCACCACCGAGGACAAGTGGATCCTCTCCACCCTCAACACGGTCGCCAAGGAGGTCAACGAGAACCTCGGCAAGTTCGAGCTGGGCATCGCGGTCCAGAAGGTTTACGAATTTATCTGGGACTGCTACTGCGACTGGTACATCGAGCTTACCAAGGCAAGACTTCACAGCGAGGGCGAGGACGCTCAGAACGCCCGTCAGGTGCTTCTGTATGTGCTCGATCAGATTCTGAGACTTCTCCATCCCTTTATGCCCTACATCACCGAGGAAATCTGGCAGACGATTCCCCACGAGGGCGAAAGCGTAATGCTCGCGGACTATCCCGGCTTCAAGGCGGAGCTCGACTTCCCCGAAGCCGCCGCCGAAATGCAGCGCATTATGGACGCCATCCGCGCTATCCGCAACCGCAGAAGCGAGATGAACGTTCCCCCGTCAAGAAAAGCAAAGGTTTATGTGGCGACCAAGTTCCCGCAGACCTTTGAGGACGGCAAGGCATTTATCATCAAGCTCGCAAGCGCGAACGACGTCGAGGTCGCAGACAGCTTTGACATTGAGGGCGCGGTCACGATCGTCACCGCCGACGCCAAGCTCTACATTCCGCTCGACGAGCTCGTCGACAAGGAAGCTGAGCTCAAAAGACTCAACAAAGAGCTCGCGCAGGTTCAGAAGTTCCTCGCTCAGTCCGAGGGCAAGCTGAACAATCAGGGCTTTGTTTCAAAGGCTCCCGCCGCAGTCGTGGACAAGGTTCGCGAACAGGCGGAAAAGGAGCGCGAGAAAATCGCGATGATCGAAGCCGCAATTGCCGCTCTGCAATAATTCCACAGACAAAACGCCTTCTCATATGAGAGGGCGTTTTTCAGTGGTTATTGCTCGTTTTACTGGTTTTCCGTTATGCGAACCACCACTGCCGTGATGTCGTCGTCTTTTATTTCGGCGCGGCGGCGGATTGCCTCCTGCACCACCGCCTGCGCCAGATCCTGCGCGCTGCCCTCGTTCCAGCTTCGGATAAGCCGCTCCAGCCAGCGCTCGTCACCCGTTAATACTCCGTCTGACACCATTACCACCATATCTCCCGCGTTCAGGTTTATTGTATCGGATGAAAATTTAATATTGTTAAGTATTCCCGCAGGCAGCGACGGCATTTCCCTCGTCGTCAGCCTGCCGTTTTTCTTGATGTAGGTCTGCGGCGCTCCCGCTTTTTTCAGGGTTACGCCGCCCGTGTAGAGGTCTACTCCCGCCAAGTCTACGGTTGAAAGCGACTCGTCGCCGCTTTTGATCATCAGCGCTGAGTTGACGATCTGCAGCGAGCTGTCGGGCGAAAGTCCCGAGCGCAGCAGCCTGCCCATAACCGACACCGCCATATTACCGTCGACGGCGGCTCTGCCTCCCGTGCCCATTCCGTCGCAGACGATCGCATAGGTCTTTCCGAGTCCGTCGTTAAAATAATCAATGCAGTCGCCGCAGAGCTTGCCGCCGTCCGCGATATGCTGATCGGTGCCGATTTCAACATCGTAAATCGGCATTTCGCAGAGCGCTGCGCGGATCCTTCCGCCCTCACAGCTCAGCGTCGGCAAGTCAAATCTTCTTCCGCAGCACTTCGACACCTCGCGGGCGAGCCTGCCTCTCTGCACGGCTAAATCCGCGCGCTGCGCAAGCTCCAGCTCAACGGTCATCCTTCCGCCGCCGTTTTGCAGGCACACGCAGTCGGCAACACCAAAGCCTGCAGTTGAAAGCGCGTCGATTATTCTTTCGGCGCTCTCCTCGTCGCTGCGCATTGTTCCGTTGAACTCGCCCGACAGGTCGTGGAGAATATCGCTCACGCCGGCAAACTGCCCGGCAACAACTCCGCGCAGCTCGGCAACGCGGCTCTGAGCCTCGCGCGCGGCGAGCAGATTGCGGTAATTTTGCGTCATCTGCACGGCGATCTCTCCTTTTTTACAGCAGCTCTTCACAAAGGCTTCCTCGACGTCTGAATCGGTTACACGCTGCTTTTCGGCGAGGATCTCCTCAAGTCGGAAAAAATCATCCCGCGTAACTCCGCCCTCGTGCTCATAGCAGTACATTCTCAATCCGCAGCCTCCGCAGACGTCGCGCGCAACGTTCTCGCAGACCTGCTCAAAGCTCGGCGAATACATCTCCCCCAGTTTTTCCGAAACACTTTTCACGTCGTTTTTGACGTTGGCGATTGCCTTTGAAGTGAAGTCGAGACGCATTACAACGTTCCGCCTGAGACTCTCGCCGAGCGAAGCGTTCTTTTCGCTGCTGAAAACCGGCGAGATCACATTGCCGACCTCCTTTGGCAGCAGAAGAAATGCCATTGAGCCGATGAAGCTCTCAATAAGGACATTCGGCAAGGTGACCTCCCTGCCGAACGCGATGCTCATAAGGGAGTTCGCGCACAAAAACGAGAGTGCGCAGGCAAATTTTCCAAGAGGTGCGAACACTCCGGCAATCAGTCCGCCGAAGGCGAAGCCTCCGCAAATGTAGCCCTGCATTTCGCCGGCAAGGCTGAATGACGCGCCTGTTGCCACACCGCTGACCGCTCCGCCGCCGACTCCGCCGTAGCGCGCGCAGAGCAGAATTGCGATCACTGCCAGTATCCTTCCGAGGGAGATCTCATCGATCTCAATGCTTCCCAGCGAAAGGATGAGCACGCAGCCCGTGAGCACCACGCCCGCGCTTTCCTGCCCGGTAAAAGCCGATATGCCGCGCCGCTGAGCGGACAGGCGGACCGTCATCGACATAAAATACGCAGCCGCGCCCGCGAGCGCCGCCTCAACAATGCAGTCAGCCATTGACGAAAGCCTTCCCGCCTCGCCGAAAACCATCGCCGCGCCCGTTGCGAATACGGTTCCGAACGCCGTGAGCGGCGCAAAAAGCCTGCTTCTGCGAATGAAGTCGAGCTCGCTGAACAGCCATCTCAGTGCGCCGATAGCGATGACGACCGATATGTAGCGAAAGCTGTCGGCAGGACTTCTTACGATATATCCAAGCGCGGTTCCGACCATAGCCGAGGCGATCCTTCCGCGTGGGACCGCCGCCGTAAACGACGCTCCGAAGGGCGCGAGATTTCCCAGAACCGCGCCGCGCGACACCAGAAAACCAAGCCCGAGGTATATCGCGTGATAAATCACATTCTTTGCAAAATTCTTTTGTTCCGCGCCGCCGCGTCGGGCGGCTGTTTTTACGCCTTCCATCCTTTTTACTTCCTTTTCGTTTTTTATCATATGATAGTGTTATTATAAATCGTTGTGCGCAATGGTTTTGTCACTCCGTGGAAGCTGATTTTTATAATCTTTTGTAGAAAAGGACGCCGCGGCGCTTGTATATCTTTTTCTTTTGCATTATAATGTAGGTAATTAACCGAAAGGATTCCATTTATGATAATAATGTCAGTTGATTTGGGAAAGGCGAGAACAGGGCTCGCGCTTTGCGATAAAACGGAGTTTCTGGCGTCGCCCTACAAGGTGATTTTTGAAAAATCGCCGAACAAACTGCCCGAAAAGGTCGCCGAGGCGGCAAAGGAGGCGAAGGCTGAGCTGATTGTGGTTGGTTTGCCGAAAAATATGGACGGAAGCGAGGGCGAAAGCGCACAAAACGCGCGCGCGTTCGCGCAGAAGCTCACCGAGCTTACGGGACTTGAAACCGTTATGCAGGACGAGCGCGGCACCACAATAACCGCCCACGGCTTTTTGAACGACACCAACACAAGGGGCAAAAAAAGAAAAAACGTGGTCGACGAGGTCGCCGCCACGATCATTCTGCAAAACTATCTGGACAAAAGAAAAAATCTGCGCTGAAAAACGCCGCTGCGACCGCAGCGGCGTTTTTGTTCAAAAATTATTTAGTTACAACCTTGTCGGCGGGAACCGCGATATAGCAGCCGAGTCCGCCCTCTTCCAAAGTTACTACGCCCGTGACTTCAACAGTTGCGTCGTTTGCGGGATAGTCATCGATGGAAGCCGCGCCGTCGATCTTGTATGTCGGGCCGATTTTCTTGCTTCCGCCGTCGGAGATAAGAACGCTCGCCTTGGCGCCGAAGTTGGATCGGCTGTTGATGCCGGTGATCCTGACGACCTCGCCCTTATGGCCGTTTGACTGCATCTCTTTTGCATAGGTCATCATCGCCTCGTAGTCGCCCTCGCCAAAAGTAGCGGTGGGATTGTTGTAATCGACATCCCCTTCAGGCTTGCTGTCCTCTGACTTGCTGCCTTCGGACTTCTGTGACGC
>ONIJ01000050.1 GCA_900317875.1 uncultured Eubacteriales bacterium | reverse complement strand
ATTAGTAAGAAATATATGTCAAACACAAACAGCTATTTCAGACGGAAAATTTCCGCGTCAGTTCACCGCCGGATGTCGTTGAGCTTATAGCAAAACAATTCAGGTTTTCTGGACCGGAAAAGAATACCGGCATCTTGTAGCGTTAAAAGGCGAAATGATTATGCGCTTTGCGGCCAAGGCCTGGCGCAGAAAGCAAGACACAAACGGTGCGTTGAAGGTATTAAGTCCAATTTCCAAACTAAGGTCTATGACTTAATAGGGTATTGCGGTTCCAGGTGTTTTGTGATAAAATGACAATATACATTTCACAATCAGCGTGTTTATTATGCTCATCACCGACTTTTAGGGATGAGAACAGGAGATGATGACTATGAAATCACTCAAAAAACAGCTAAGCATCCTGCTATCCCTGCTGATTCTGTTCGGAGCTGCGACCACAGTCTCCGCGAGCGCGCAAACGACAAACGAACTGAAACCATCATTTTTGCCAGGCGACGCAAACGATGACGGAGCGGTGACAGTTTCGGACGTCACTGACATTCAGCGAAAACTTGCGGGATATGCAGTCGCCCCTTTCAATGAAATCACCGCCGACGTCGACAAAGACGGCGCTGTGACGATTCAGGACGCAACGTTGATCCAGAGCAAGCTGGCGGATATGCCGTCTCCGCCGGACGACGAAAAGCTCGACAACGACGCGTTGTATGACATCGCCGTGCGCGATTCTGTCTTTGCCGACAATGATGAACTCCTGCCGCTCGTCAACATCAGCCGCGATGACGACAGGGTTATCTGGAACGGCGACAAGGTGCTTATGGGACTTGTGCACAAATACCCCGACATCTATCCCGACGGCGAGGACGTAACGCTCAAGTGGGGCGATGTGTGGGTATTTTCCGCAGGCGAAATGTATCAGTGGATAAACAGCAACGGCAACGGCGTGAATGACTGGCAGGAGCGCCTGGAACAGCTTCTGGGGCTGCCCGAATGGAAAAATTATACATCCGTAACGACGGTATGGGTAGACGCAGACCTTTTGCATCGTCCCGCAAATGTCGCCGATCCCACAGCTGCGATGGAATTAACCTATAAGCCGACCGGCGATGATGAATTTGACGCAAAATTCAAATCGTGGTACGACTCAACCATCCTTTGGTCATACTTCAACGAAATAAAATATCCCTGGACAAGACTCGGCTACACCTACGACTGGGCGGACAACGGCAAGGAATACGGACTGAGCGAATTCATACTCTTTTCAGGAGAAACCGTATCTGTTGACCACACCTGCACTATCAATGAGTTTGTAGTCAACGTAAAAGCGAAAGGTTAATAGTTTCACTGCCGACAGGGGCTGTGCTCAAACGAGCACAGCCCCTGTTTTGAATACTTAAACCAGCAAATAATCACAACGGCGACAGGCTGATAAAATAGCCGGGTACCGCGACCAATGCGAAAAAAGCAAGGCTTATAAGTGTGAACACAAGAATGAACTTTCTGCCGTTTTGGGGATATTCCCTGACATAAAGACGGTAATTGATGACCGACGCAAGCGAACCTATCAGCGTGCAGAGACCTGCGGAATCCAGTCCGTAAAGCAGGGCGCCGCGGTTGACAGCGAATGGATAGAGCACGATCGCCGCCGGAACATTGGAAATCGCCTGGCTGAGCAGGATGCTCCAAAGGTACTCGTTGTTTGCCACCGCGCCGCTCAAAAATGACGAAATCGCCTCGTTGCGCGCGATGGAAGACGAGAAAATGAAAAAGCAGAAAAATGTAAGAAGAAGCACATAGTCGGTCAGGGCAAGCACCTGACGGTCAGTGAAAAACACGGTGACGGCAACCGCCGGCACTACCACAAACCACAAGCTCGTCCGCGTGACGATCGTTGTGATTACCAGCGCGAAAATCACCAGATATACTATCCGCTTGCCTCGGCGCCATCTTTGCCACTCCCCTATGAAATTAAAGTTCTCGATATCCGTGCGCTGACGTATGTTTTTGCGGTACAAAAGCGCAACAAAGCCAACGAGCAGACAGCCTGAAATAATCCATATCGGGAACATATAGGAAATGAAGCGCCACGCCGAAACACCGGACTGCCCGTAGATAAAGAGGTTCTGCGGACTGCCGAACGGCGTAAGCAGGGAGCCGCGTACCGCGGCGATATTTTCCATACTGATGACGGGCAGAATATAGCGCTCCTTGCCGCCTGCGCGGAACAAAATAATCGTCAGCGGCACGAAGATGATCAGCGAAACGTCGTTGGTGACGAACATTGAGGAAAAGAACACCGAGAACACCAGAAACAGCGACAGCCCGACCATAGAGCGAATTTTGCCTGCAAGCCTGAGCAGCGGACGGAAGATGGTTTCCTTCTTGAAGCCTTCGAGTACCGTCAGCATCATAAACAGCGTGCCGAGCGTGCGCCAGTCAATATCCGACATCAAGTCCCATGAAGGCGGCGTGATAATCAGCGCCGCGACTGCCGCCAAAACCGACACCGTGAGCATCGGCTCTCTTTTTAAGAATGATAACACTTTCATAAATTTTTTCACCGTGACTATGATAACAGAAAGCTCCTGTTTTGTCCACCAAAAAATCAATTGCTTTTTTTTGTGACGCAGTCACTGAACGGGTATGCTGCGGTCAGCTTTGATTCAATGAACGGTTCCGTTGACGATTTCCGCGTACTGTTCCTCGGGGATCATCGGAGAAGTGATCTCTATCATCAGATCCTCGCTGACAGTACCGTTCCCGGCGTACTGCTTTCCTGCCTGCCTGATAAGCTCCAAGCGCGGTGCGGTAACAACAGCCGCTTCAGGCGCGCTGAACATGGGACTTTCGGGAACGGTTATCATCGTGTGTTCGTTGGGAAAGCACCTTGTAAACTGCATTACAGCGGGTTCAAAATTGTGTTTGCTGTTCGGAAAGCCGCAGCCGCAGATCATCACATATTTAAGGTGGCTGAAATCTGCCTGACCGACGTGCTCGTAGCGTTCGCCGACCTTCTGCATCGCCATGGAAGACAACGGAAGGGTGCGATCAAGCAATGCCTTGAGCGGTGCAGGCATACCGTAGCAGTAGAGCGGATAACTCCAGATCAGCAGATCGCTGTCGAGTATCTCCTCCAATATTCCGCGCATATCGTCATTGTGGATACAGTTGCCTCCGTTTCTCATACAGGCAAAGCAGCCGGTACAGTACTCGATATGCTTATCTATCGCGTGAATTGTTTTCACTTCGTTTTGCGACACCTCATTCATTCCGTCCAGAAAAGCGCGTGTGATGTGCATGGTGTCGCTGTTTTCCTTTTTCGGACTTCCGTTGATAACTAAGATTTTCATTGCAGGCTCCTTATTCAACCGTAAATCCCGTCCACTCGATGTGGTTATATTTCATAACCTCATCGGCTTTTTTCATACCGCACTTCTCATAAAACGGCACGGCGTCCTCGTTTGCGATGAGATATATCGCTACGTCCTTTTCACCGCCCGCGATTTCGTGTGCGGTACCGATTAGGCGCGAGCCGATACCTTGGCGTTCGTATGCTCTGTCAACACCCAGATCCGTGATATACAGCCAGTAGGCAAAGTCGGTCAACCCAAACAAAACGCCAACTGCCTTTTCCTCCACGTTTCTCGCAACAAGACTGATATTGACGTTTTTGACGAGCTTATTGATCCGCTCTGCAAATCTCTCCTTGGGATATTGCGAACCCAAGTTTGTCCTTTTCAGAAAATCAATGTATTCCCCGGCAGTTAT
>ONIJ01000082.1 GCA_900317875.1 uncultured Eubacteriales bacterium | reverse complement strand
CTCGGTTGTGGGTGCCTCGGTTGTGGGTGCCTCGGTTGTGGGAGCTGCCGTTGTAGCGGGAGCAGATGTTGTAGGCTGAGGCACTTCGGAAACGTATGTGCAGAACTCAAGCGCTACCCAACCGGTCTTGCCGTTGAGTGTAGTCTTGCCCCAGTTGTAACCGTCAGCATAGCTTGTCTGCGTTACGGTGAGGGTTGTGTTCTTGTAAACAGGCTGAACAACATTGTAGCTGAGTCCCGCGCTGCTTCTCATATTGAGATAAGGCTCTGCGGTCGTCTTATAGATACCTGTTTTGTAGTCCGAGTTGTTGTTTTCATTGTCGGTGATCACGGGATCACTGTTAAGCAGGTAGATATAACCCTGGAAGTTCCACCAGCTGTTTCCGCCGGGATTGGAATCAGACGCGTTTGCGTATGTAAGATAGAAAGTGCGTCCGCCCCACTCCGAGTTGGAGAGAGTCATACTGCCGTCGCTGTCAATCTTTTCTACAACCGCAACGTGTCCGCCGCCGGAATAAGACCAGCAAGCGATCGCGCCTACCTTGGGAGTAGAACCGTAGCTGTAGTAATTATTAGCCTGATTGTAGCCATACCACTGACCTGCGCCGTTCCATGAGAGCTTGGGTTCAGTGCCGAGAATCTCATATGCTCTGCCATAAGCATAAGCGGTGCAGTTGGGCAGGCCGTAACCGTATTTCTGGAATACGTTGTAATCATCATCGTAGTAATACTTGTTGCTGCCGTCGGGACAAGTCAGTCTGGGAGTGAAAGTCGCAGCGTGCGCCTTATTGCTCGTGAAGATTGACAATGTGAAGAAAGTGGTAAACAAAATAGCAGCTGCAACAGTAACCGCTGAAATGTTTTTAAATACGCTTCGTTTCAAAAAATCATCCTTTCCGAAGATTCGAGCTGTTTCGCCGAATCAACCTTAATTCCGATTGGAAATAGTTACGTCCGCGTAACCATTGATATTGTAACACTTTTGTAAAAAAAAATCAAACTGAATTTCGACGATTATTCATACACTATACAGAGTCTTTTGCTACACTATTCACAATATGTTGTAATATTTCATTATTCGGGTGATTTTTGTTTCTTTTTGGGAATTTTTCTTGCCGCCCCAATTACGATTATAACACATAAATCCCGAAAAATAAAGGTTTTTTTCATTTTTGGAAAAAAAATTAATTTACACAATGGTATAATCAAAATAACAAAAAATTATGGAGGAAATTCATATGAAAAAGATTTTTGCAATCGCCGCGTCGCTAATAATGGTTGCAGCAAGTGTAACTGTTTTCACCGGCTGCGATATTGCCAAGGAAACCGGTAACAAAGCTGTAAGCGAAGGTAAAGAATATTTAAAAAGTGAGCTCGGCGTTGACGGCGACGCAAGCACGCTGAAAAGCAAAGCGGGAAGCTATCTTCAGAACGAACTCGGACTCAACGGCGACAACGACGTTATTGCCGGCACCTGGAAACAGAGCGACAACAGCGCGGTATGGACGTTTGACGGAAAGAAAACCTGTCACCTAAAGGACGCGTCAACAGACAGCGACGGAACATATAAGGTCGACGTCAATGAAGCGACAGTAACCGTAGAGATGGACGGCACCACGGTTTATTCATACAAGCTGAGAAAGACACTTTCAAACGAAACTCTTGAACTCACCTCCGACAGCGCAAGCTATAAACTAAAAAAACAGTAAACTAAAAGGGGCTGACTCATTTTCGGAGTCAGCCCCTCATCACATTTAGCGATATTATTCAGAGTGCTTTTTTCTGTAAACATAGATAACAAACTCAATTTCGGTGGAAAGGCTTTCGAGCGACTGCAGCCGCACCATACCGGCCGACGGAGTGTGATAATAATACGGAGTCATACGGAACAGAGCGTCGATATCCTCGCGCGTGTTCAGCGTGATCTCCCCTCCTGCGCGGCGAACCTCCAAAAGCTCCAAGCCCTCTGCCTGCGGAGGAAGCTCATCGTTGCGGTACGGAGTGTCGTAAAGAACGCTTTTCAAGCCGTAGAGATGGTTCCTGCCCGCGACGGCGGTGACGATAACTCCGTCGTCTGAGAGAACACGGCTAAACTCCTGAGAATGAAACGGCGCAAAAAGGTGAAAAGCCAGCTTTACCGAGCCGTCTTCCACGGGGATCGAGGAGATATTAGCCACAAAGAAGGTCGCACTGCAGTGCCGCTTGCCGGCTAAACGAACCATATTTTTGGAAATATCAAAGCCGTAGAAATCGCGCGAAAAGCGCTGAGCCAGAAAATCGGTATAATAGCCTTCACCGCAGCAGATGTCGAGCACGGCGTCGCCGTCATCTGTGTAATTTCTGACGCACTCCCCTATTTCATTCGCCAGCGGATCGAAATAACCCTTTGTGAGAAAATCTCGGCGCGAGCGAGCCATTTCCCTGTTGTCGCCCTTGTCATCGCCCGACTTTCCCGAAAGGAGCAAATTCACATAGCCTTCCTTTGCAAAATCAAAGCAATGGTTGTTTTCGCAGCGAAGTGTGCGGTTTTCGGTTTCCACAGGTTGTCTGCATACGGGACAGCGAAGTATACTCATAAAACACCTTTTCAAGTAGATTTTACGCGGCGTGCAAATTTCAGAATAGCTATGGCTGCCGGCGCCGCGCACAGTCTTCTTTTCAAAAAACATATTATTCTTTCTGATTGTTATAAATTGCTCATATTTTATATGATATAGTTATTGTATTATAACACAACAAGCAGCAATTTGCAACAGTAATAATCGGCACACTCTCCGTTTGAAACATGGTCGTTCAGCGCCGTACCGAAAGGTACTTCCTCGAACTCCCTGTTTCGGCGCTTCCTCGAACTCCCTGTTTCCGCCGCCGGCGGCGGTCGTTCTCGTCACCTTCGAGTCTCTTCCTCTGCGCTGCTGTGGTAAATAGAAATAGGTCAGTACCGTCGGTACTGACCGCTCTCGCTTGCTGCGGCGTGTG
>ONIJ01000056.1 GCA_900317875.1 uncultured Eubacteriales bacterium | reverse complement strand
TTTCAGATAGGTAGCGCAAACATTTGTGTTCTCACCAACCTTGTTTGAAATCTCTGACATTCGGGAAGCTCCGGCAGCGATAGCGGTTATACCTCCGCGCTGTTTGCCTCCTGCATCAACTTAACCCCAATAATAAAGCCCCGGATGGCAGCGTTACGCTGCACCCGATGCGGCTTTGAATAGAGTACTTTTTACAATGCCTTCTGTAAACGCCGCGTTATAACGCGTGCACGACGGTTAAGTTACTGTCAAACGTCAGTTGCGCGGACTGGATGGAACGTCACGTTCCCGCGGGCGTAAGCGGCGACACGTCGCTTTGTGTGCGATTTTGTCGGCGCTTTGGTATGGATGTTTTTAGTTGCGGGTATAACGGTTACTTCGGGCATTTTTGCCACCTCGCTTTCGTTTGTTTTGCTGCGTTGGATTTCATTTCATCTGTCCAGCTTTCCGCGCGCGAACGGTCTTTCCGGCGCCTTGTTTCGGTCATACCGTCTTGTTGATTTGTTCATCGTATCTTCCTTTCTGTTGCATAATAATACCGCCACACATCGGTGACGGTTAATAGAATTATTTGATCACTATCGCCGTGTTACCTCCGGTTCGGATACGCTTGACGGCATTGTAAGCGGTCAGGTCTTTCGCGCCGTAATCGTTACGGCGTTGGAGAGCCTGTTCATGGTGCTTTTTCCTTCGGTTAGCTCCCTGCTGCTTTCTGTCTGTATATGCTTTAGACATTTTGATTCCTCCTTTTTCCGGGTATTCTGATTAACGAAGGCGGGAATTTTTCGTCCGCCCTCCGGAAAACTTTACCGTTTGGTATTGTTTTCGCTTTAATTATATCGAATAATGTAACAGAAGTAAAATTTCTATCTGTGACTCTAACTGTGACATTATCTGTGACGGAGGAATGAATAATGTATGTCAACGATTATGGAAAGTATTATCCATCAGTAGCAGAAAACGCCGCCGATGTGATCGCCATGACGGATATAGGCGGGATCGGGACGCTGATCTACCACACCTTCCGCTTCAAGGACTATGAAAACGATTATCTGCCGGATGAGACGCTTGTCTTATCTCCACTTGTATACAAAGGCTATGAGCCGGATATTGATAAGGAGCGTTCTCTTAACGGCTCGGAACTCTTTGTCGAGCTGTACAATCTCGCAGAAAGAATAAACGACTTCTCCGAAGAAAAGTCGTTTGATGAACTGATCGTTGAGTTTTGCAGGACTGTCGCGCATCCTTATGATATTGATACGCTTTATCTCGCGCTCACGGAGGATGAACTGAATGTGGAGCGGGAAGGGAAATGGATCAGCGAAGAAGCGACGTTCGGCAGTTCAACAAAAAAGCTCAAATCCTTTTGCAGTCTTGCCGTAACGGTTTGATTGCCGAGGTCGTAGGTCTTGCAGCCCTGCTCATCCAAACCCACATCGGAGAGATAACAGTCGCGAATCGTATCCGCATCCGTGCCGCGGATTTTTGCGTAATCGTCCAATTCGTGATACCGTTCGGCAAACAGCATGGCGGCGCGTGATTGGCTGTACTTGGCGGCACTGCGGAAAGATGCAAGCGGCGGCGCATCGTTTCCGGAAACGGATGATCGCCATTTGGGGGCGCGCTTTGTCAACTCGATCATCAGTTCCTCATCAGCGTAACGGCAAATAGGGTATAGGGACTCAGGATATAGGGCTCGCTGCCGTTTTTGAGCGCTTTCCTCTTTGCCGATGTGTAGGCAAAGTAGCGGAAGGATATTTTGCGCTTGGTGTTGATCGCCTCGTTGATCGCGTCGATGAAGTAGTAGATATGCTCGTTATGCGGCTTGATGCGGTCGGCGATCGAGATATTGCGCTTGAGCCCGCCGCGGTATGGCGGCTTGTGAGCGTCAGGAGCTTTGAAGCCAAAACGCGGCTCTTTTTCTGTGTGATGAATTTTGATGACTCCACCGCGTCCAGCAGGAGCTTCAGCTCCGGGAGTTCAAAAGCGCGGGACGTCAGGTAGTAGCGGTTCTGGGTGGAGCGGATATTTGGCTGTTATCTATGCCATTACAAGCCATAGTACAATTATCGAAGTCCGCTTCGGCTTCTGCTGCAATATCGAAATATCCAAGCTCATCGGCGATTGTTGCACCAAATATACCACAGACTTGACCGAAATCAATACCACTAAATGAAACTATAAAATTTGCCATTGACTTTTCCTCCTCATGTGAATTGATATATGTTTTACGAAGCCT
Organism: uncultured Eubacteriales bacterium; assembly: GCA_900317875.1. Lineage (GTDB taxonomy): Bacteria > Bacillota > Clostridia > Oscillospirales > Acutalibacteraceae > Ruminococcoides. The sequence continues at coordinate 41 of ONIJ01000056.1, read as the reverse complement.
TTGAACGATCAGAAACTCCTATATCCATTATATATATTACT
>ONIJ01000061.1 GCA_900317875.1 uncultured Eubacteriales bacterium | reverse complement strand
GTCAGGCATGACACGAGCATGCAGACGGCGAGAATGACCGACATGGTGGATTTTGAAAAATGTTTTATCCGTTGTTTCATGTTCTTACCTCCATTTTCATTTGTCTGTGTTTCCTGAAAAAACAACAATCCTCATGATAATTTTAGCAAATTATCGCGAGGATTTGGTTGGGTTGGTAAAACTAAACTTATTTTTGGGATAAAACGGCATTTTTAATTCGAATTTCGAATAATCGCGGAAATGATGAACTGATCGTTTTCTTCGCTGCATACGAATTCGCCCTGATATTTCTCCGCTGTTTGCTTTAGCAGCTTGATTCCCTTGCCGTGGAAGGCCGCGTCGTCTTTGGTGCTGTTCAAATCGGGATTGGTTTCCAGCACAGATTCCAGAATCGTATTTTTGCAGGTTATGCAGTAATAGCCGCGATGCACCTTTATTTCCAGCCGCATCCGCCGTTGGCTTTCGGGGATCGCCGACAAATACTCGATCGCGTTGTCGCAAAGGTTGCCGATGATAGATATGAGGTCCGAATCGGAAACAAACGACAAGTCGTCTTGTATGTCAACGGAAAAATCAATCGCACGCGTCGCCGCCTTTTCGGTTTCTACATTGAGAATAGCATTGAGCACGGGGTTGGCGGTGTGGGCGGGTGTGAACGCCGCCGTCAGTTTCTCATTAACGGAATCGCACAGCGCCCGCGCCTTTTCATACTCTCCCCCGGCGATCAGGCTGCCGACGGACATCACGCTGTTTTTCATGTCGTGCTTCATTTCGGCGATTGCTTCAATTTGCGCATTAGCGGCGGCAACGGATGTTTTGTACAGCTCCTCGCGCTGCTTGCCCAGCAGCAGCTCGGTGTGCACTTCGTTTGCCTTGCTGATCTTGAAAAGCAGCACCCAAAACAAAACGGACAGCACCACCAGCGAAAGGATGATTATCACGGTGTAAAGTATCACGGAATCGCTGCCATTAAAGCTGAGTGACACAAACAACAGCTCCGCGGCAAAGAGCGACAGACACACCAGTGCCGTTATGACGATCGCCGTGATTTTATCGAACACCTTGCGCAGCCGGATTTTCTGTTTGCCGGTCAGCAAAATGACGGCAAGCACTCCCGTGTAGACAACGTTTTCCACAATCATTAGATTGTATCTGTTAAAGGAAGAAAACTGAATGAAATCCGCAAGGTCGGGGTTACTGAACGCGAGCGTCGCTAACGCGGTATCCACTAACATATAAAGCGCAGCCGTCGCCAGCACCATCAGCAGCTTGAGGTACAGCTTGCCCTTTAGGAAAAACAAGACATACAGCATCCTTATCAAATACGCCGCCAACAAGAGTCCCAAATGAAAATCCGCATGCCCTTCCGCCATATCGTTGAAGGTGTTGAAAATTTCAATAGCCGTCGACAAGGCTACGGTGCTCCAAAAGCCCAGCGCGTTTTTCAGCTTGTTGCCGGACTTTTCAAAAAACAAATACAAAAACGCAATATCCACAAAGCTCTGAAAGAAATCCACACAAATCTCAACCGCTAACGCCACGTTCATTGCGTCCTCACCATCCAATCATAAAATCTCTGTTTTACTTCCCTGCGGTATTTCTTGCTGACGGGAATTTGAACGCCGCTGATAAGCTGAATGGTCTGCGGAAAAAGCGTGTCGATGTATTTCATGTTGACCAGATAGCCGATATGCGGACGCAGAAAGCCCTTTGCCAAAAGCTGCTGCGCCTCTTCGTCAATCGTTGTCCGCTCGCGGTATTCATCGGTTTCGGTATAGATGATGACATAGTTCTTTTCCTTTACCATGTAGACGATATCCTTCAGCTCCACCCTGAAAACGCCCGTGCCGGATTTGATAAACATTGAATCCTCCCCCGCGATTTTGTCATATATGCGGGACAGGCAGGCGGATAGGTCCTCCGCGTGCGATTTACGGATAAAGGAATACGGCTGCTCCTTCAACGCCTCAAACACCAAGCTGTCGCGGTTCGTCACAAAAATGATATACGGACGCTCGGCTTTGCCCTTGTGCAAATTGATTTCGGCGGCGAGGTCAATTCCCGAAATGTCAGGCATTTCAATATCCAGCAAGATCACATCATTGCACCTGTACTGCTCGTCCTCCAACAGCGAATAAGGGTCGTCGGTCATGCTGACGTTGACGTCATAATCCTTTTCGGCACACAGCCGGAGAATTTCTTTTTTCATAGAAACCAAAAACGCTTTTTCGTCGTCTACTAACAAAATACGCATACGCCGCGTCCTTTCCTGATTGTTATTTTGATTATATCATAAAGAACGTTAAGAAAAAAGATATAATTGGGTTATTATATCATATTATTCGAAGAATCGTAGAATGTGGTAAAATACGACCTGTTTTTGGTAAAATTCGTCAGCAATCACTGCTTCAAAGCAAAGCCTTCCGCATTGTCAGCTTTTTCAGCAGAGGAAAAAACGCTTTTTTGCGTCGC
>ONIJ01000151.1 GCA_900317875.1 uncultured Eubacteriales bacterium | reverse complement strand
TGGAGCTGATAACCGGATTTGAACCGGTGACCTCATCCTTACCAAGGATGCGCTCTACCTACTGAGCTATATCAGCGGAAATTGTGTGCTGTTTTTCTGCACAAGTGATATTATATCATATATTATTTGAAATTTCAAATGTTTTTTGAAAATTTTTTAAATTTTTTAAAATTCTTTTAAAAGGCATTAAAAAACGGCTTGGAAAGTGATATAATCAAGGCGGCAAAAACGCCTGAAGCTTTAAAAAATCTTATTCGGAGGCTGAAAATGAAGATTCTTATCACCGGAGGCACCACCTTTGTCAGCAAATACGCGGCGGAGTTTTTTGTCCGCAGGGGCGACGAAGTCACGGTGCTCAACAGGGGAAGCAGAAAACAGGTTGAGGGCGCGGCTCTCATTGAACGCGACCGAACTCAGCTCGGCGATGAGCTCAGAGGACGGTTTTTCGACCTCGTATTCGACGTCACCGCCTACACGGGCGAGCACGTCCGCACTTTGCTCGATTCGGGCGTGGAGTTCTCGGACTACATTCTCATAAGTTCCAGCGCCGTCTATCCCGAAACCGCTCCTCAGCCCTTTGACGAGAGCTGTACCTGCGGCGCCAATTCGATTTGGGGAGCCTACGGCACCAACAAGCTGGACGCCGAAAGGGAGCTTTTAAGCCGCGTGCCCTCGGCGTATATTCTCCGTCCGCCGTATTTTTACGGCAAATACGAAAACCTCTACCGCGAGGCGTTCGTTTTCGACTGCGCCCTGGGCGGCAGGGACTTTTATATTCCGCGAAACGGCGAAATGAAGCTCCAGTTCTTCAACGTTTCCGACCTATGCCGCTTTGCGGAGATCTTGCTCGAAAAACATCCCGAACGCCGCGTTTTCAACGTCGGCAACGGCGATACCGTCACCGTAAAGCAGTGGGCAGAGCTGTGCTTCAAGGCGGCGGGAAAGGAGCCTCCGCGCTTTGTCAGCGTTGACGGAAAGGTTCCTCAGCGCGATTACTTCTGCTTCTACGATTACGAGTATGTTCTCGATGTTTCCGCACAGTACGCTCTTATGCCCGACACCGTGCCTCTTGAGCAGGGCCTGAAGGAGGAGTTCGAGTGGTACAGGGAGAATCCCGACAGCGTTTATTTCAAAAAGCCGTATGCAGAGTTTATTGATAATAATCTTTTGTAAGTTGATCCTGAATAAATATGCAGGGGCGCACACTTGTGCGCCCCTGCTGTATTCAAGCGCGGCAAAGACCGCTCCTTGTCTGATTTTTTATCCGTAATTTGCCGCTCAAATCAGTGAGCAAACCAGATCGGTGTATTCCGAGGGATTGTCGATGGGCAGGCCGGCGATGAGGAGCGCCTGGCTGTAGAGTACCTCGGCGTATTTTTTCGCCTTTTCTATGTCGGTCTGAATAAGGCTTTCCATCTTCCTGACGGCGTCGTGACCGAGGTTGAGTTCGAGCACGCGCTGAGCCTTCATACCCGAATCGGGCTGCACGGAATTGAAATACTTCTCCATCTCGAACGAGATACCGCCCTTTGCGGTGAGGCAGACAGGATGAGAAACGAGCTTCTTTGAGGCGGTGACCTCCGCTACCTTGTCGCCGAGGGTTTCCTTTACAAAGGTGAGAAGAGCGGTGCTGTCCTTTTGCTCCTCGTCCTTCTTTTCGTCGTTTTCGATCCCGAGGTCGTCGTTTGTCGCCGAGCAGAAGCGCTTTTCCTTGTACATCATAAGGCTCTGCAGGGTGAACTCGTCAACGTCCTCGGTGCAGTAGAGTATCTCAAAGCCCTTTGAGCGGAGCAGCTCGGTCTGGGGCAGGGCGTCGATGGCGGCGGCGTTTTCGCCTGTCGCAAAGTAGATGAACTTCTGGTCCTCCTTCATACGGTCGACGTATTCCGAGAGGGTGACGAGCTTCTTCTCGGTCGAGGAGTAGAACAGCAGCAGATCCTGCAGCTCGTCCTTGTGAACGCCGTAGTCGGAAACAACGCCGTATTTAAGCTGTCTGCCGAACGCCTTGAAGAACTTCTCGTAGTTCTCGCGGTCGGAGGAGAGCATCGAGGTGAGCTCGCGCTGGATCTTCTTTTCAAGGTTCTGGGCGATCGTCAGCAGGTGACGGTCGTGCTGCAGCATTTCGCGCGAGATGTTGAGCGAGAGGTCGGCGGTGTCTACGATACCCTTAACGAAGCGGAAGTGCTCGGGAACGAGCTCCTCGCAGCTCTCGGTGATGAGAACGCCGCTCGAATAGAGCTGCAAGCCCTTTTTGTATTCCTTGGTGTAGTAATCGTAGGGAGTGGAGGAGGGAATAAAGAGCAGAGCCTTGTAGGTGACAACGCCCTCGACCGAGGTAACGATCGTCTTTACGGGCTTGTCCATAGCGAAGAACTTTTCGCTGTAGAACTTGTCGTACTCCTCCTGGGTGACGTCCTTTTTGGGACGCTGCCAGATGGGAACCATACTGTTGAGGGTTTCTACCTCGCAGCAGTCCTCGTACTCGGGCTTGTCGCTGTCCTTGGTTTCTTCCTTGACGCGGCTTTTTTTCATCTCCATCTGAATGGGATAGCGGATGTAGTCGGAGTATTTTTTGACGAGTCCCTGGATGCGGTACTGCTCCAAAAATTCGTCGTAGCTTTCTTCCTCGGTGTTGTCCTTGAGCACGATGATGATGTCGGTGCCGAGCTTGTCCTTTTCACATTCCTCGATCTCGTAGCCGTCGGCGCCGGTCGAGTTCCAGCGGTAGGCGGTTTGGCTGCCGTATTTTTTGGTGATCACGGTGATTTCCTTTGCTACCATAAAAGCCGAGTAGAAGCCGACGCCGAACTGACCGATGATGTCGATGTCGTCCTGCTTGTCCTCGCTTTCGCTGAGCTCCTGCTTGAACTTGAAGGAGCCCGAGGAGGCGATGGTGCCGAGATTGTTCTCCAAATCGTCCTTGTCCATACCGATTCCGTTGTCGGAGATCGTCAGCGTGCGCGCGTCCTTGTCCGCCTTGATTTCAATTTTGAAGTCTGAACGCGTCATTCCGAGCTTGTCGTCGGTCAGCGCGATGAAGCAGAGCTTGTCGATCGCGTCGCTTGCGTTCGAGATGATCTCTCTCAAAAAGATCTCCTTGTGAGTGTAGATCGAGTTGATCATCAGGTCAAGCAGTCGCTTGGATTCGGATTTGAATTGCATTTTTGCCATTTCAATTACTTCCTTTTTATATAGTATTAATTGTATGATATATTTTCAGCGCGTCGTTGCCGTTTTTGATGATTTCGGCTTTCAGCGCGTCAAGGCTGTCAAATTTGCGCTCCTCGCGGATAAAGTCGAGCAGGCGCACGTCGGCGGTCTGTCCGTATATTTCGCCGCCTGAGTATTCGGGCATCCAGGTTTCCCAAAGCGGAGTCTGTCCGCCGACCGTGGGCTTGATCCCGATATTCGTCACGCCGCAGAGCCTTTCTCCGTTCTCAAGCGTCACAAGCGAGGCGTAAACCCCGAATTTCGGCACCACAAGTCCGTTTGTGAGCGGCTGGTTTATAGTGGGAGTGCCCAGCGTTCTGCCGATACGGCTGCCGTGGCGGATCTCCTCCCTTACGCCGAAGCGCGAACAGAGCAACTCGTTTGCGCGGCGCACGTTTCCCTGAGAGATCAGCTTTTTGATAAGAGTTGAGCAGACCACCTCGCCGCCGTCCTTTTCGGGCGGAGCCACGGTGAGCTTTACGCCGAATTCCTCGCAGAGCGCGGCGAGCATTTCGGCGTCGCCCTCGGCGTTCTTTCCGAAGCGGTAGTTGAACCCGCAGCAAAGCGCCTTTGCCCTGAGCGAGTCCACGAGCACAGTCTTGAAGAAATCGCGCGCGCTCAGGCTCATAACCGAGCGGAAGTCCATCAGAAAAACGTGCTCAACGCCGAGCGACTCAAGCGCGGCGAGCTTGTCGGCGGGAGTCATCAGCGCGGGATTTTCCCTTCCCGAAATCACGCTTTTGGGGCTTTCGGAAAAGGTGAGGCACACCGGCAGAAAGCCGCTTTCGGCGGCGGCGGAGATCACCCTGCGGTGGCCGCGGTGCACTCCGTCAAAGAAGCCGAGCGCCACGGCGGTATTCTGTTGTTCCTGAAACAGTGATGAAAATATCTGCATATCAAAGCTTTCCGCTTGTTATAAGCATTGCGGTTTTAAGTACGGCTATCTGGGTTTTCGCGTCGAAAACCTGATTGTTGAGAACCATCTCCGCCGCTTTTTTCAGCGGGATCTTCTCAACGTTCAAAAACTCGCCCTCGTCGGGACGGTTCTCGCTCTGCTCCTTTACTCGGCAGGCGTAGAGGTGGATTATCTCGTCGGTGTAGCCGGGCGAGGGATAGACCTGACCGAGCGATATGTAATTGAAGCCGACGGCTCCCGTTTCCTCGAGCAGCTCGCGCTTGCCGTTTTCAAGCGGAGTGCTGCCCTTTTCGAGCTTGCCCGCGGGCAGTTCGAGCACGACCTCACTGTATGGATAGCGGAACTGGCGCACAAACAGCAGATTGTCCTCGCTGTCGAGCGCGGCTACGCAAACGCCGCCCGGGTGCCTGACGACCTCGCGCATTGAGCGGCTGCCGTCCTCAAGCTCAACCTCGTCGTGGATGACGTGAAGAATTTTTCCGTTGAAAATGTCCGAGGTGGACAGGGTTTTTTCCGTTAAAAGCATAGCTGCCTCCGATTTCACTCATAAGTTATACGCCGCCGAAAAAAAGCCGCGCCTGTTCCTTATCGCACTAAAGGCGCACGGTCAGGTGCGCCTTTGAGTATTTTGTCAATCCTCGTCGTCGAAGAAGCTGATCTGGCTTACAATGCTGTCGATCGCCTCGTCTGACATCACGTTGGGCTCGTCGAGATACTTCGAGCGTTTTTCGATGCTGTCGATCGCCATCTGCATCTGCTCCTGAGGCGTCGCCGCCTTGCGCGGAGCCACGTAAACCTCGTCGTCGTCCGGATCGGAGATGTTGACGAATACCTCCTCGTCCTCAGCGGCGGGAGCTTCCTCCTCTACCTCAACGATAGCGGGCTCCTCATCCTCGTCGGCGGGCTCGGCTTTTTCAGCTTCCGGTTCCTCTGCCTTCGGTTCCTCTGCCTTCGGTTCCACGGCTTCGGGTTTTGAGGTTTCCGAAGCCTCAGCCATTGGTTCTTCGCCCTCGGGTTCCCTGTCATTTGGAATAATTGAGGAAATCAGTTTTTCCGCGTCGTCATATCCGCTGCTGATAGCTTCCTCTGCCGCTGCCATAATTACCTCGGCGGGCGCGTTGATTTGCTTTTCGCGCCTTGCCTCGGCGAGAGCCTTGAGCTCGTCGAGATGGTTGACGGGCTTTACGACCTCGGGGTTATCCTCGTCAAAGTAGATGTCGTACCAAACAAGGAATACATACACCGTCCAAACGCGGCGGCTGTTGTCCTCCTTGCCGCTGAAATGCTCGTCCAGCCAGCCGACCAGAGCGTCGGTGTTGAAGAACTTTTCGGCGGTCTTGCCCAGGAATTTCTTCTTTACGATATTATAGAACTTTTCGTCCCTGAGCCATACCCTTGTGGGAACGGGGAAGCCGAGCTTCTCCTTTTCGGCGGTCGATTCGGGCATATGGCGGACCGCTGCCTTGCGCAGGGCGTATTTTGTATTGTATTTGTTGACTCTCAGCTCCGTGGGCAGCGAGGAAGCCACCTTGAACACCTCTTTGTCGAGGAAGGGCACGCGCAGCTCAAGGGAGTTCGCCATACTCATACGGTCTGCCTTGAGCAGAATGTCACCCGTCATCCACAGGTTGATGTCGAGGTACTGCATTTTGGTAACGTCGTCATACTTGCGGCAGCGGTAGTAGTGCTTTCTGGCGTAGTTCTGCGGCGCGGTAGCAATTGAGGGGTCCTTCAAAATCTGCTGTTTCTGTTTGAGGTCGTACATAAAGGCGTTGCCGATGTAGCGGTCCTCGAGCTTGTCGCAGGCGCGGATAAGATAGTCGCGTCCCTTGATGTCGGGCAGCTTGCGCGCGATCGCGCGGAGCGCCTTTCTGAGGAAGTGGGGGACGATTTTCTGATAAACCTTGAAAACTCTGGGATCGTTGTAGCAGGTGTAGCCGCCGAAAAGCTCGTCGGCGCCTTCGCCCGAGAGCACGACCTTCACATAGCGGCTCGCGAGCCTTGAAACGAAGTAGAGCGCCACGCAGGACGGATCGGCGAGCGGCTGATCCATATGGTACTGCACGGTCGGCACCGCGTCCCAGAATTCCTCGCTCGAAATCAGGTGGGTGTGGTGCTCCACGCCGATTTCCTTGCTGAGCGCCTCCGCCCAGCTTATCTCGTTATATTTTTCGCCGAAGTCAAAGCCGACGGTAAAGGTTTTCTGGTCGGCAAAGTAGGTGGACACATAGCTTGAGTCAACGCCCGACGACAGGAAGCAGCCGACCTCGACGTCGGCGATCTTGTGGGCGTTTACGGAGTTTTCAAACACCTTTTCGATCATATCGACCGCTTCGTCCTCGGTCATATTCTCGTCAGGTCTGAAACGCGGCTCAAAGTAGCGCGTGGTTTCAACAACGCCGTCCTTGTACCAGAGGTAATGACCGGGAAGCAGGCAGTAAACGTCCTCAAAGAAGGTCTCGGGCGGAAGTGCGTACTGGAACGAAAGATAGGTGTCGAGGGCGCGGGTGTTGAAGCGCTTTACGAATTTGGGGTGTTCGAGAATGCTCTTGATTTCGCTCGCGTATACAAAGTCGTTTCCGATCTGCGTGTAGTGCATAGGTTTGATTCCGAAGAAGTCGCGCGCGATGAAAAGCGAGTGGTCGACCGTGTTGTAGATCGCAAAGCCGAACATTCCGCGCAGGCGCGAAAGCAGATCCTCCTGCCACTCCTCAAAGCCGTGAACCAGGACCTCGCTGTCGGTGTCGGTGTAGAACCTGTGACCTTTGGCGATAAGCTCCTGCCTGAGCTGCTGATAGTTATAGATCTCGCCGTTGAAGGTCAGAACGAGGGTTTTGTCCTCATTGTAAATAGGCTGATGACCTGCGTCGAGGTCGATGATAGACAGGCGGCGAAAGCCCATCGAAATAGTGTCGTCGCTGAAAAAGCCGTCGGAATCGGGACCGCGGTGAGTTATTACCTCGGTCATTTTTCTGATAGCTTCCTCGCGGTTGTCAAGCTTGCCTGTAAAGCCGCAGATGCCGCACATATTGAAAACCCCTTTCAAGGATTGGTATTTTATCATCGGATAGACATAGACAGTATCAGGTATACATGGTTATTATACCATATTACAGGTATAAATTCAACAGTTATTTTTACCTGTAAGCCCTTTGGCCGCCGCCGGCCTGAAATCGCGGTCTGCGGCTGAGCCAAAGCAGTTTTTATCCGGAAATAATGCGGGTTCGGGCTTGACCGTGAACCTCCGGTTATATTATACTTAAATTAACGGCAATAAAACCTTTATCGACAAGGAGGACACGGATGATCACAAAATATACAAGCGGAAGTCCGATCGACACCGAGGCGGTCGTTCAGAGCTTTCCGCCGCGCAAAATCACGGAATTTCCGTTCAAAAACGCCCTCGGCGGCGGCAAATTCACCTTCGGCTTTGAAATGGAGGACGGCGACATCGTCTACGGACTGGGCGAGGCTCCGCGCGGGATCAACAAGCGCGGCTGGATCTACGAGAGCTACTGCTCCGACGATCCCTTCCACACCGAAACAAAGAGCTCGCTTTACGCCGCGCACAATTTCATCGTGCTAAGCGGCTCGAAAACCTTCGGGATATACATCGACTTTCCGTCGAGGATCCGCTGGGATTTGGGCTACACGTCGCAAAACTCCGCCGAAATCACGGTCGGCGGCACGGATTTTGACATCTATTTGATAGAGGGCGGCTCTCCGCGCGAAATCGTCAGGGAGTTCAGAGCGGCGATCGGCCAGAGCTACATTCCGCCGCTGTGGGCGTTCGGCTATCAGCAGAGCCGCTGGAGCTACCACAACGCGCAGGCGGTCGACCGAGTGATCGAGGGCTACAATAAGGCGGATATTCCGCTCGACTGCGTGTACCTCGACATCGACTATATGGACAGCTACAAGGATTTCACGATAAACAGCGAGGCATTTCCCGATTTTGAAGCCTATGTCCGCGAAAAGCGCGCTCAGGGCATCCACCTCATCCCGATAATCGACGCGGGCGTGAAGCAGGAGGACGGCTACTCCGTTTTTGAGGAGGGCAGGGAAAAGGGCTATTTCTGCAAAAAGGCGGACGGAAGCGACTTTGAGGCGGGCGTCTGGCCGGGAATGTGCCGCTTCCCCGATTTTCTCAATCCCGAGGTGCGCCGGTGGTTCGGCGAAAAGTACAAGACGCTCACCGATATGGGTATCGACGGCTTCTGGAACGATATGAACGAGCCCGCGCTGTTCTATTCCGCCGACGGACTTAAAAAAGCCCTCGACAAGGCGTCCTCGCTCAGGGGCGACAACCTCGATCTGGGCAAGTTCTTCAACCTGAAGGACGTTTTCCTCGGGCTCTCAAACTCTCAGGAGGACTACTCGAGCATTTATCACAACATCGGCGGCGAGATGGTGAACCATCAGCGCGTCCACAATATCTACGGCGCAAATATGACAAAGGCGGCGGGAGAATATTTTGAAAAGGCGTTCGGCAGGGAAAAGATACTGATGTTCTCGCGCGCTTCGTTCATCGGCGCTCACCGCAGCAGCGGAATATGGTTCGGCGACAACCACTCCTGGTGGTCGCACATCCTGCTCAATTTAAAAATGCTGCCTGCGGCGAATATGTGCGGCTTCCTCTACTGCGGAGCGGATCTGGGCGGCTTCAATGAAAATTCAACGCGCGATCTGGTGCTCAGGTTCCTCGCGCTGGGCGTGTTCACTCCGCTTATGCGCAACCATTCCGCGCTCGGCACCCGCGATCAGGAGGGCTACAGCTTCGAAAAGCCCGAGGATTTCCGCGACATTATCCTCGTGCGCTACCGCCTGATCCCGTATCTGTACTCAACCTTCCGCAGGGCGAGCGAAACAAACGATATGATTTTCAGGCCGCTTTCCTTCGATTATCCCGACGACGCCGTCGCGCGCGAGTGCGAAACCCAGCTTATGCTCGGCGAGGAGTGTATGATAGCGCCCGTCTGCGAGCAGAACGCGGGCGGCAGAACGGTTTATCTTCCCGAGGATATGACATTCGTGAAGCTCAGCGGCGAAAACGTCGAAAAGCAGGAGCTTCCAAAGGGACTGCACTATGTCAGCGTCGCCCTCAACGAGGTTCCGCTCTTTATCAAAAAGGGCAAAAAAATACCCCTCTGCAAGCCCGCTATGCGGACGGAGGAGCTTGATTTTGACGAGCTGACATTTATATAAATAAATACTAAGAGGTCAGTGCTTTCGTTGCTCGGAAGTTATAAGTC
>ONIJ01000088.1 GCA_900317875.1 uncultured Eubacteriales bacterium | reverse complement strand
TACTTGCGAGATTCGCGATTTTGTACGCCGCTATGCTGCCCGTAACGCCGAGCACCACGGTTTTTCCTTTGAGCATATTGTTCTCCTTACATATCGCGGAGCAGTCCGTGCTTTTCGTAGGTTGTGGTTCTTATTATCTGATTGGCGCCGTCTACAAAAACGACCTTCGGCTTGTGTGCTTTCGCCTCCTCGGGCGTCATATCGGCATAGCACATAATGATGATTTTGTCGCCTACGCTCACCCGGCGCGCCGCCGCGCCGTTAAGACAAATCAGGCCGCTGCCGCGCTCGCCCGCGATGACGTAGGTTTCAAAGCGGCTGCCGTTGTCCACGTCCGCGATGTGAACCTTTTCGTATTCGACGATTCCGGACGCCTCCATCAGCGCCTCGTCAATCGTTATGCTTCCCACATAATCGAGCGCCGCCTGCTTAACGGTAGCGCGGTGAATTTTTCCCTTTAAAAGAGTGATGTTCATTTGGTCACCTTATTCCGCGATAAAGTTGTCGATGAGTCTTGTCTTTCCTATGTAAACTGCGATTGCAACGAGCACAGGCACGTCAGCCCTGTGATAAATCTCAATCGAATCCCACTTGACCATTTCGACATAGTCTATTCTTGCAAGCGGCTCCGCCTCAATGATTTCCCTCATTGCAGCAAGCACTTTTTCGCCGTCCTGTTCACCGTCTTTGATGAGCTTTTCGCCGGCAAATATCGCCTTGCTAAGAACGAGGGCTGCCTTGCGCTCCTCGTCGGAGAGGTAAGTGTTGCGCGAGCTTTTAGCCAGACCGTCTGCTTCTCTGATGATAGGACAGCCTACGATCTCGAGGTTCATATTGAGGTCGCGCACCATTCTTCTGATTACGGCGAGCTGCTGAGCGTCCTTCTGTCCGAAGTAAGCCCTGTCGGGAGTTACGATGTTGAACAGCTTGTTAACGACTGTGCACACGCCTCTGAAATGAGTGGGACGGCTTTTTCCGCAGAGCTCCTTGGTTACGCCCGTCATATCTACGAAGGTGGTAAAGTCCTCGGCGTACATCTCGGAGGGCTCGGGATGGAAAACCATAGCCGCGCCCGTTTCCTGACACAGACGGCAGTCGGCGTCCAGATCTCTCGGATAGCTTTCAAGATCCTCGTTAGGAGCGAACTGAATAGGGTTGACAAAAACGCTTACAACAACGCGGTCGTTTTCTTCGACTGCCCTTTTGATAAGGCTCTGATGACCTTCGTGAAGGTAGCCCATTGTGGGAACCAGTCCGACGCTCAGTCCGAGCGCTCTCCAGACCTTAACCTGTTCTTTTACGTCATTTACGGTTGTAGCCAAAATCATCTGTATTAACCTTCCTTTTCAAGCTTTTCGATAATGTCGCCGTCAATCGCGTAGCAGTGCTCCGCTGAGGGGAACGCTCCGCTGTTGACTTCCTCAATATACTTTTCAAACGCCGCCTTCATCACTTCTCCGATGTTGGCGAATTTCTTTACAAATTTAGGGGTGAAATCGGAATACATTCCGAGCATATCCTGATATACGAGCACCTGTCCGTCGCAGTCAGCTCCGGCTCCGATCCCGATTGTGGGAATCGATAGCTTTGAGGTGATGAGGCTTGCGAGCTTTGAGGGAACTCCCTCGATCACAACACAGAAAGCGCCCGCTTCCTCAACTGCCTTTGCGTCGGCAATGAGCTTTCTCGCGGCGACTTCGGTTTTACCCTGAACCTTGTGCCCGCCAAAGGCGTTTACCGACTGAGGTGTGAGTCCTATGTGTGCCACAACGGGAATTCCCGCCGCGACGATCGCCTTGATCTGGGGAACAACGTTCACACCGCCTTCAAGTTTTACGGCGTTTGCGCGCGCTTCCTTCATCAGTCTGCCCGCGTTCACAACAGCGTCATAAACGCTCGTCTGATACGACATAAAGGGCATATCAACAACTACCATAGCGTTTTTTGCGCCCCTGGCTACAGCCGCGCCATGGTGGATCATATCTTCCATTGTCACCGACACCGTGTCCTCGTAACCGAGCATTACGTTGCCGAGCGAATCGCCCACCAGGATCATATTGACTCCCGCTTCGTCGATTAGGCGCGCCGTTGAGTAATCATATGCGGTGAGCATTGTGATTTTTGTTCCGTTTTCCTTTGCCTGTTTCAATGTTAAAACTGTGTTCTTCATTTTGTTCTCCTTTACACATATTTTACATCCTGCAAATTTTTCCGTCGGGTGAGGTATAGCTTCCGAAAGGAATACTATCCTATCAGATTATATCATATTTTCAGGGGGTGTCAATGATATTGCCGCTTAATTTGCGGAGAGGCGTGCTATCATTTTTTGCGGTGAAATGATTAGTTTTTCATCGTTTTGGATAATAGATATAAATTACTGCAAAATTTCACAAAAAACTTAGTGACATTTCGGAGGGCTTGTGATATAATTAAACCGATACTACAGGTTAAGAAAGGGGGGAACAAGAGAAAGTTGGATTTTGATATTTCTTACTATTCCTCTTTGGGAGGACGTCAGAATAACGAGGACGTCGTTTCCGTTAAACACGACGAGAAGTCCCTTCTGATTATTGTTGCCGACGGTCTCGGCGGCCACGCGGACGGGGAGGTTGCCTCGTTAACCGCCGTCGAGTCGATGAACAAAGAACTCATCGGTAACGAGCCTTCCGTTGAGGCGCTCGGACAGGCGGTTGAAAACGCTAATCTCGCGGTACTGGGCAAAAATGATTATTCTTCAATGAAAACCACTGTCGCCGCTTTATGGCTGTCAAAGGAGATGGCAGTTATCTCCACTGCGGGAGACACCCGAGTGTACTGCTTTCGAAAGGGCGAAATTATATTTCAATCGGTTGACCACAGCCTTTCACAGCTTGCCGTGATTTCGGGAGATATTACCGCAGACGAGATAAGAGGGCACATCGACAGAAATAAGCTGATAAGGGTTTTGGGCGTCAAGGAGAACGTAAACCCCGATCTGAATGTGCTTGAAGCCAAATCAGGCGACGCGTTTTTGCTGTGCAGCGACGGATTCTGGGAAAACATTATCGAGAAGGATATGATAAAAACTCTCTCGGCGGCAAAACGCTCCGACAAGTGGATGACGGAAATGAAACTGATTGTCAATTCGACAGCGAATGACGATTGTGATAACAATTCGGCTGTTGCCGTAATACTAAAGTGAAAATGAGGCTTAAATATGGATTATTGTTTTTACTGTATGAACAAAAAACGTGAAGGCACATCCTTTTGCGGATACTGCGGAAAAAAAGGACTTGAAAAGGAGAACGAGCCTTATCAGCTTCCTGCCGGAACAATGCTCTGCAGCCGGTATCTGATCGGAAGGGCTTCAAGCAAGATTGATCAGACAAAAATCAGCTATATCGCGCGCGATCTGGCAGGTGACAGGATAGTTGTAGTCAGAGAGTATTTCCCGATGGGTTATGTGAAGCGCAACGCCGCGGCGGACGCGAATGTATATGCGCTTAATGACTCCGCCGCTTCGTATTTTGAAAACGGAAAACGCGGATTTAATTTCGGCTTTGAAAGGATACTCGATTCCTTTGAGGATAATAACACCGTCTATGTTGTAAGCGAGTATGACAAGAACGATTTCGAGGGTATCGGAGCTCCCGCAGGACAGGCTCCCGCCGCGTTTACTCCGCCGCCTGCGGTTCCGGTAAACGCTCCCGGTCAGGTGCCGCAAAACGATAATCAGCCGAATAACTCAAAAAAGACGCTCATAATTATAATTGCAATCATCGCGGCGGTTTTGATTGCCGCCGGCGTGACTATCGCCCTGATCCTGATCAACAACAATGGCGGCGGCTCGTCCTCGGACAGCACGGCCTCCTCGTCGCA
The DNA here is from genome assembly GCA_900317875.1 of uncultured Eubacteriales bacterium. Taxonomy (GTDB): domain Bacteria; phylum Bacillota; class Clostridia; order Oscillospirales; family Acutalibacteraceae; genus Ruminococcoides. The sequence goes on along the minus strand of ONIJ01000088.1, from coordinate 14,838 downwards.
GGCGTCGGAGGAGTCCTCAAAAAAACAGTCATCAAAGAAGGATACCTCCAAAAAAGAATCATCGGAGCCCGAAACCACCGTTGAGCCTACTACGGAATCTCCATTTGTGGAAAATGATGATTTTCTCGGCGAATCTGCGCTCGGAAGCGAGGATAACGTTACACTTAAGCTGTGGGTGCCCGACCAGGCGGTTGAGTTAGCAAAGAAACAGGCTGCTAATTTTATTAATCATTATCCGTCAAAACGGATTTCCGTGGACGTAATACCTATGGGCGAAATTGATGCCGCAACACAGACTATGGTCGACCCCGACGCCGCTGCCGATGTGTTTGGTTTCCCGAGTGATCAGATCAGCAGACTTTACTCCGCTCAAATATTGGAACCTGTTAATGCCAAGGTTGCAGATGCAATCAATAATCGCGACAGCAGTTCCGCCTATTCGGCGGCGAGCGTTGAATCGTCTCTTTATGCGTATCCGGAAACCTGCGACAACAGCTATTTTCTGGTTTATGACAAATCTGTTGTAAGCGATGCCGACGCCTCAACGTTCGAGGGTGTTTTAGCTGCGTGCAAAAAGAGCGGCAGACAGTTTATTATGGATTCTTCCAATGGATATTATAGCTGTGTGTTTGCCTTTACGGGCGGTGCGAAAATCGAAGGCGTTGATTCAAACGGCAAACAGGTTTTCGCAAATTACAGTGAAGATGAGGCTGTAGATACCCTGATGGCGTTTGCCAAGCTAATAAAAACCTACAAGGGTACCTTTGTGAGCAGCGACAGTGCAATGATTTCCTCGGGATTCAGCAGCAAAAAGGTAGGCGCAGGTATTGACGGTGTGTGGAATAAGGCTGCGAATATGAGAGCTCTCGGCAACAATCTGGGCGTTGCGAAGCTTCCGACAATCAATGTCGGCGGCAGCGCAAAGCCGATGGTAGGTATGATGGGTTATAAGTTTATCGGCGTGAACTCTCATTCAAGTTATCCCCGCACTGCAGCAGCGCTGGCTTATTACCTTTCGGGAGAAACCTGCCAGAGAGAAAGAGCGGAAAATCTCGGCTGGGGCCCCTCAAACAATAATGCGATTTCGGAATTTTCTTCCGATCCGTTCATCAGCGTGTTGGTTGAGGAATCCACATACTTTGTTCCTCAGGTCAATGTAGTTGGCACTTTCTGGAACGGAATGGGAACTCTCGGCAGTGAGATTAACAAGGATTATTGGAATCCCGATAACAGGGCGAACACACAAAAACTGTTTAGAAAAGCAATTGAGTTAATTTTGGATAATTGATTTTTTGTACTTGCGGTCAGCTCCTTTGCGGGCTGACCGCTTTGTTTTCCTCGGTCCAGAAACGCGATATTCTGTGGTTCCAGTCGGTAAACAGGAACGACAGAACATAGGTCAGGCTGTATATAAAGCAGCCGAAGTATATCATATACCAGACAGGCCGCGTTTTGAAGTCCATAAATGAGTAGGGAATTTTCTCGTCAGGAATTAAACCGAGCACAATGAGCGTGATAACAACCGCCGCGTAAAGCGTGATAAGCCAGGCGCAGTTCATTCGGGTGATAGAGCTCATTTTTGTAACAGGCTTTTTGTTTAGCAGAAACGATACGATCGAAAGCGGAGGAATGACGAGGTGCATATTGAACGATTCAAAGGTGAAGATGTTCGGGCTGTCCGGTACGAAAGGAAAGAAGGACATTAAAATGACCACCGCGATGATAGTTTCTGTGACCGCGCTCGACAGGCGAAGATGATAGAGCCGCGCCGACCACAGCTCCCTGCGCTTTCTCAGCTCAACGGCGCTGATGATAATTACCGACAGCGAAATAAGTGTTGTAAAAAGGGTTCCGTTTACCGTCATAAATCTGAACTCCAGAAAAAAATTCTGCTCGGGCTGTCTGATTGCCGATACTATCAGCGAGCCGGTGCCGCAAATGAAAATCAATGACGAAATCACAATGTTTATTATGATATTTGTTTTCTCACGTTTTGTAAGTAATGCGCTCACTTTAACCGATCTCCTTTAAAAGTCTCTTTGATTATTGATTGACAGAGCGCTCTTTTATATTCGCGTTTTTAAATTATTCATCAAATAGAAAGTTTACATCCGCAGCAAATTATGGTACAATTTTTTTATAATCATAAAACGTGGTGATGATGTGAAAAAAATAGCTGTGGGTGTTCTGGCTCACGTCGATTCGGGAAAGACCACGCTCTCGGAAGCGATGATGTACTGCTCGGGCAATATAGGAAAGCTGGGCAGGGTTGACCATAAAAATTCATTTCTCGACACTTTTTCGCTTGAACGCGACAGAGGAATTACGATTTTTTCAAAGCAGGCGGTGCTGAAATACGGCGGCTCGGAGTTTTATTTGCTGGACACTCCCGGACACGTGGATTTTTCAGCCGAGACCGAGCGCACTCTCGGAGTGCTCGATTACGCGGTGCTCGTTGTCAGCGGTACCGACGGAGTGCAGAGCCACACCGCTACGCTCTGGAAGCTGTTGGGAAAATATCGGGTGCCCTGCTTTATCTTCGTCAATAAAATGGATCTTGCGGGAGCGCAGAAGCCGTTTATTATTAACGAGCTCCGCGGCAAGCTCAGCGACTGCTGCGTGGATTTCACCGTTGACGGCGGAGAGGAGTTTTTTGAGAATGTCGCGCTCTGTGACGAGGAACTGCTGGGCGAATACGAGAGCGGGAGCGTAAAAAGCGAAAGCATTGTGAGGGCGGTTTCGGAAAGAAAGATTTTTCCATGTTTTTTCGGCTCCGCGCTCAGGCTTGACGGCGTTAAGGAGTTTCTTTCGGCGTTTGACCGCTACACGGCTATGCCTAAGTACGGCGATGAGTTCGGCGGCAGGGTGTTTAAGATTTCGCAGGACGCTCAGGGCAGCCGGCTCACCTTTATGAAAATTACGGGCGGCGCATTAAGAGTCAAAGATGTTCTTAAAAGCGACAAAAACGCCGCTCAGGAAAAGATAAACCAGATAAGGATATACTCGGGCGAGAAGTTCACATCGGTCAGCAAGGCCGAGGCGGGCACAGTCTGCGCCGTCACGGGGATCAGCTTCACGCGTCCGGGCGACGGGCTGGGAACCGAGAAAAACGCCGGACTGCCTATTTTGGAGCCGGTGCTCACATACAGGGTAATACTTCCCGAAGGAACGGACTCGCACACAGCGCTGTCAAAGCTCAGGATCCTTGAAGCCGAGGATCCCCAGCTCAACATCGTCTGGGACGAAAGGCTCGGCGAAATCCGGGTAAGGCTGATGGGCAAGATACAGCTTGAGGTGCTGCGATGCGTTATTTCGGAGCGGTTCGGATTTGAGGTCAGCTTCGGGAAGGGTAATATAATTTACAAGGAAACTATCAAAGATACCGTTGAGGGAGTGGGGCATTTTGAACCGCTGCGCCATTATGCCGAGGTGCACCTGCTGCTGAAGCCCGCTAAGCGCGACAGCGGACTGGTGTTCAACACAAAATGCCGCGAGGATCTGCTCGACAAAAACTGGCAGAGGCTTATTCTGACTCACCTATACGAGAAAACACATCTTGGCGTGCTCACCGGCTCGCCTATCACCGATATGGAGATCACACTCGTTTCGGGCAAGGCGCACGCCAAGCACACCGAGGGCGGCGACTTCCGCCAGGCTACCTACAGAGCGGTAAGGCAGGGGCTGAGGAGCGCTCAGAGCGTTTTGCTGGAGCCTGTTTACGAGTTTACGCTCGAGGTTCCCGACGATAGCGTGGGCAGGGCAATGACCGATATTCAGCGAATGCACGGTTCCTTTGAATCTCCCGAACAGAACGGAGATTGCGCCGTGCTGTCCGGCACCGCGCCGGTGTCAACGATGCAGGACTACGCCGCCGAGCTCGCGCAGTACACTCGCGGAAAGGGCAGGCTGTTCTGCGCTCTAAAGGGCTATGAGCCGTGCCATAACGCCGACGAGGTAATAGAAGCTTTCGGCTATGATCCCGACGCGGATCCGCTTAATCCCTGCGACTCGATTTTCTGTTCTCACGGAGCCGGTCACAGCGTGAAATGGGACGAGGTAAAAAATCATATGCACCTGAGCTCCTGCCTTGAACGTTCTCAGTCCGGCAATTCCGAGAACAGAAGGGAATACTTTTCGCGCAGGAGGACGCAGGACGACATCTTTTCGCTTGACAAAGAGCTGATGAGGATTTTTGAGCAGACCTACGGAGCGGTCCAAAGGCGGAAGCCTTCCGCCGAAAAGCGCCGTTTCAAGGCTCCCGATTCGCCCAAAACAGGCAGCGGACGCGCTCAAACTCCGGAATTTGACGGAGTTGAGTATCTTCTCGTCGATGGCTACAACGTCATTTTCGCCTCTGACAAGCTCAGGGAGATGACCTTTGACGGCGCGCGCGAGGCGCTCATTAACATTCTGTGCAATTTTCAGGGCTTTAAAAAGTGCAGACTCATCGTAGTCTTTGACGCCTACAAGGTCAAGGGCAACAAGCGCGAGATCGAGCAGGTCAACGACATAAGCGTCGTCTATACCAAGGAGGCGGAGACTGCCGATATGTATATTGAAAAAACTTCGCACAAGCTCGCAAAGCACCACAGGGTGAGGGTTGTAACGTCCGACGGTCTGGAGCAGCTTATCATCCTCGGCAACGGAGCTCTCAGGGTTTCCTCTCGCGCCTTCTGGGAGGAGGTCAAGGAAGCCGAGGATGAAATACGCAAGATTATTTCAGCGGAAAAAGAATAGGGCGGAGGTTATTTGTTTCGCCGATTTTCAAATAGATTATTATAACGGAGGTCATTATGGGACTTTTTGACAACATCAAAAGCAATGCAAATCCGAATCCAAACGCCGTTTCCGGCGGAAACAAAACCGTAGAGGTAGTTTTTGAAAGCCTTCCCGAAAATGCCGAACAGTTTAAAGCGCTTCCTCAGGCAGGACTGAAAAATCCCTTTGATACGGCTGCGCTGACGGTTCTGGCGCTGTGCTTCTATCCTCAGGACAGGGACGCCTCGCTCGAAATGCTCGATTTTCTTCGCGGACCGCGTCCGCTGAGCAATTACGACAAGCAATTCATCAGGGACAGATTTATGGACAAAGACTACGTTCCCAGGTCGTATTTCAACGGAGCGACTCCTCAGAACGACTATCTTCCGTCGCAGCCTTACGCCGTCAAGGTTAGCGAAAACCCGTATTCTTATCAGAATCAGGGCTACGCTAAGCTCTTTGTAAAATCGGGCGGAGCCGACAGTCCGCGCGAGATCACCCTGCGAATGACCAAGGACGGGAAATGGTACCTTTGGGAGCAGTTTATTCTTGCGGGAATAAGAGAACCCGAAAGCTCCGATCCGTGGGCGTAATTATCAAAATGAAGGCAAAATCCGAGGCTTTCTATGGTGAGTTTTTGTATTGACATAAAGACGGATTATTGTATAATAATATAGGAAGAATTAGGGATTTTTGATGTATGGATGGAGATAGGTATGACAAAAATCAAAAAGGGATTACTGAATAATTCCCTCTTCCGTCAGTGCTACATAATCGTGCTTCTGGCGTGCGACGTTTCCTATGTTCACTTTGTGGCATTTTTCGGACTGGGACTTATGGTGATCTGGGGCTCGTTCCTCTTTATTTACAATCAGGTTACAAGGCATACTGCGCTTAAAACCCGCTACGGCTTTTGGCTTATCGCTTTGCTTCTGTCGTCGTTTGTAACGATGATGATTCACGTTTTGAGCAACGCTCTGCTGAATTTCGTGTTTGTTATGCACCTGGGAATGATGTTTTTCATCTTCTATTCGGTCCACACCGAAAAACAGCTCAATTTCAAGCACGAGCTTTTCAACGTGAGCAGGATGATAGTTTACATCACAACAGTGCTCAACGCGGTGGGACTTCTGCTTTTGGTGCTCGGAGTTGACTTTGAGTTCTGGAAGGTCAAGTTCATTATTTACGAAAACAGATTTACCGGTCTGTTCACAAACCCCAACTATCTCGGCTTTACCACGGTTGTCGCGCTGTTATGCTGTCATATGCTGACTAAGAAGAGCTTTGTGGAGCAATCGGGCTGCCGCAGAGTGAGCCGCATCTGGATCGGCTCCTGCATTGCATTGAACGCGATCTCGCTGCTCCTTTGCGATTCAAACGGAGCGATGATTCTTTTGGCCGGCTACGGTTTCTTCTTCTTTGCCTACAAGATGTTCGGCACCGAAAGGTCGTTTTCGTTCGGACAGATCGTGGTAAAGTCGCTGGCGAGCATTCTTGTCGGCGTTGTTATCGCGTCGTCTATCCTGCTGCTTCGCCACGTTTGCCAGCTCGGATTTTCACAGCTTATCAACAATAACCAGAAAATAACCAAGCCGGTCGTTGAAATTGAACCCGAAAAGAACAAGCCGCCCGCACCTTCTTTCGAGCACGAAAACAAGAACGTCGACTCGGGACGTCTGGTTCTCTGGCGTCAGGGCACCGAGCTGTTTTTGACAAGTCCGGCTATCGGAATAGGCAAGGCGAACATTTACGACTACGGCCTTGATATGTTTGAACACGGAGTTAAGTTCTCCGACCGTTACCAGATGGAGCTCGGACCGTATAAATTCGATATCGGCTCCTCGCCGGTTGAGCTGGGACCGTATTCCGTTGATCTCGGCTCGTTTATGACGGATCTTCACAACGGCTATCTTACGATTCTGGTCAGCTCGGGCGTGATAGGTTTGCTGCTGTTCCTGATTTTTATATCGAGGTTCCTGTTTACCACGACAAAGCGGGTTATGCGGGACGACAGCCTGCAGGGAAGTATTTTCCCGTGCTTGTTCGCGTTCATATGCGGCTACCTTGTTTACTCGTTTGTTGAGGTAACGCTGCTGTTTAACATAACCTTTACAATTGTGTTCTTCTGGATGATCCTCGGCTACGCTTCCTGCTTCCACACAAAGAATCACCCCGATCACCCGATTGAACACATAACCGTATTCGGCAAAAAGTTCAGAAAAACTTTATTATAATATAATTCGGCGGTCGAAAAGCTCGGCCGCCGTTCTTTGTACGTAATATACAATTATTTCAGGATATTCTCGTCACGTTGTACAAAAACTTCCCTTGTATTTATAAAGCGTTTCTGCTATACTAAAGGCATAATTTTTAGGAGTGATATTGTATGAAAAAAGTATTGACAATTGCTCTTGTAGTGCTGCTCGCGGCGCTGAGCGTAACTGCTTCCTCGGCTGCAACTGTCGGTGATGACTCTGCTGTTTCAGCGGCGACAACCTACGAGAGAATAAAAGGTCTGAGTATCGGAAAAGGTAAAATGCTATTCTACACCTATAATCTGGACAGCGATACCACAGCATCCTATTACCTCGAAAACGTGACAAAGAACACCCAAACGGTTATTAAATTCAAGGATTTCTACAATTCACAGAAAACAATTTCAATAAGCACCACAGATACCTACAAGCCTTTGATGGGCGTTCGCGGCTACGGCGGCGGCGGAACCTTCACATACGGCAATACGGCGGGCAAGTATGATGTTATCAAGATCAAGCTCTCCGATTTTTCCGATTATTTCAACAAAGACGGCTCACATACACAGTACTGCGAAGCAGTTGACGGTAAGTTTAAATACACTTTCAGACACCAGGTCGTAAACGGTGTTGACGACCTTTATTCGGGACTGTTCTTCGAGAGCGGCGGCGCAGTGACTTGTGCAACTCCCGACTCCGAGGGCAAGGTTGAGATCGTAGTCAGCAAGAACCCTGCGCACTCCGTCAGATTTTCAACCGATTACGGTTATGTGATCCGCTCCAAAGGCGGCGCCTCAATCGGCAGCGGCGGCGGAAAAAACCGCGGCTATCTTCCCGGACTCAGAATGGGCGACGTTACAAGCAACGACTATGTTGATGTAAACGACGTCAGCTCGATTCAAAGCTATCTGGCGAATATGTCGTCGCTCAACAAGCTCCAGAGAAGAAGCGCCGACCTCAACAGAGACGGAAAAATTACAATTGAGGACGTAACCATTCTGCAGAGGTATCTCGCTGAATATGACATCTCACAGTACTATACCTGATAAATTCAAAGCGGCTCAGTTAACCTGAACCGCTTTTTTATAATATGTCGCTGAGAATTGCGTTTGAAACCAAAAATCCCCTCGGAGTGAAGCAGGCTCTTTTTGAATCGCATTCCATAAAGCCCGCGCGCGCATATTTCTGAATTTTAGTATATGTCGATTGAGGCAGGGGACAGCCGAATCGCTTTTCGTATTCCGCAAAATCCAAGCCCGATCTGAGCCTGAGCGCGAGCATAATATATTCGCTCTCGTCGCCGCCTGTTCCGTCGTCGGTGATTTTGCCGTCAAAAAAAGACTGAATATCGCGTTCGTAATAAAAGCGCTTTCCGTGATAAAATGAGTGCGCCGAGGGACCTATTCCGATGTATTCGCCGCACTTCCAGTAGAGGGTGTTGTGCCTGCTCTCGAAGCCTGTTTTTGAGAAGTTTGAGATCTCATACTGATTAAAGCCTAGTTTGTCGAGATAATCGACCGCAAAAAGATAAAGAGACGCCTGCTCGTCCTCGTCGGGAAGCTGTAATTGTTCTTTTATAGAATAAAATCGCGTGCCCTGCTCAACCTTCAAAATATAGGAGGAGATGTGAGTTACGCCGCATTCGGCGCAAAAATCGATCGAGCGCTTAAGGCTTTCCTTTGTCTGATGAGGAATGCCCATCATCAGGTCAAGCGAAATATTTTCAAAACCGCCTTTTTTGGCTTTTTCCACGGTTTTCTTTGCGTCCGAGGGGCTGTGTATTCTGCCCAGTGTTTTCAGTTCGCGCTCGTCTGACGACTGCATTCCGATTGAGATCCTGTTGAAGCCGGCGCTTTTCAATCTGTGAAAATCGAGCTTAAGTCCGCTTTCGGGATTTACCTCCAAGGTAATTTCGGCGTTTTCCCGGATTGAAAAGCTCTGTTTTGCGCATTGAAGTATATCGATCAGTCTGTCGGTGCCGAGAACGCTCGGAGTGCCTCCGCCGAAATAAACGCTCGATATGATTTCGTCGGCTGAAGCTCCCCAATATTCTGTTTTTTTCTTCAGCTCGGAAGTATAGCGGTCGTAATCGGCTTCATCGGCTTTTCCGCTGAAAAAGTCGCAGTAGGCGCATTTGCTTCTGCAGAAGGGAATATGGAAATAAAGTCCTATAGTGCTGTTCATGGCGTCCTCTTTGGTACAAATATTTGAGGCAGAAACCTAAGTTTCTGCCTCAAAGTTGGAAGGTATATGAAAAGATAGGAATAATCTTTCTTTGCTGATTACATATTACAATATTTTAACAATTTTGTCAAGGTTTTGTATCAAAATATTTTATATTTTTTATTTTTACAATTTTTGACTTTATAATGTTGACATACTCGGCAGAAAAATAGTATTATTATAAATTGAAAGAAACAGAAAAGGACTGAATTTATGGGTTCACTACAGGAAGAAATCACAAAACGACGCACGTTTGCGATTATCTCTCACCCCGATGCGGGTAAAACTACGCTAACCGAAAAGCTGCTTCTGTACGGAGGAGCTATCAATCTTGCGGGCTCCGTTAAAGGAAAACGCACCGCTCGTCACGCGGTGTCGGACTGGATGGAGATCGAGAAGCAGAGAGGTATCTCGGTAACCTCGTCTGTACTGCAGTTCAAATACAACGGCTACTGCATAAACATTCTTGATACCCCCGGACATGAGGACTTTTCCGAGGATACCTACCGTACTCTTATGGCGGCTGACTCCGCGGTAATGGTTATCGACGGCTCCAAGGGCGTTGAAAAGCAGACTATCAAGCTGTTCAAGGTCTGCGTTATGCGCAATATCCCGATAATCACCTTTATCAATAAAATGGACAGAGATGCAAAAAGCCCCTTTGATTTGCTCGAGGATATCGAAAACGTCCTCGGCATAAACACCTATCCGGTAAACTGGCCTATCGGCTCCGGAAAAGAATTCAAGGGAGTCTTTGACCGCAACACCGAAAAGATCCTCGCCTTTACCGCCAACAACGGTCAGAAGGAGGTCGAGAAAAACGAGTATGCCCTCGATGATCCGGCGCTCGACGATGTGCTGGGACAATATCTCAAGGCGGACTTTATGGATGAGATCGAGCTGCTCGACGGAGCAGGCGACGAATTTGACCTTGAAGCTGTTCGACAGGGAAAGCTGACTCCCGTGTTCTTCGGCTCTGCTCTGACTAATTTCGGCGTCGAGCCATTCCTCGAACAATTCTTGCAGCTCACGACCTCTCCGCTCTCAAGAGAGACCGTAAGCGAAAACGTCGATCCGATGTCGGAGGACTTCTCGGCGTTTGTGTTCAAGATCCAGGCGAATATGAACAAGGCTCACCGCGACAGAGTTGCCTTTATGAGGATCTGCAGCGGAAAGTTTGAGAAGAATATGGAGGTATTCCACGTTCAGGGCAACAAGAAAATGCGTCTTTCGCAGCCTCAGCAGATTATGGCGCAGGAGCGCGAGATCGTAGACGAGGCGTACGCAGGCGACATCATCGGCGTGTTTGATCCCGGCATCTTCTCAATCGGAGATACTATCTGTTCTGCAAGGCACAAGGTTCAGTTCAAGGGGATCCCGACCTTTGCGCCCGAGCACTTCGCCCGCGTCCGTCAGAAGGACACGATGAAGCGCAAGCAGTTCATCAAGGGAACTAACCAGATTGCTCAGGAAGGCGCTATTCAGATTTTCCAGGAACTCGACGCAGGTATGGAGGAGGTCATCGTCGGCGTCGTCGGCGTGCTGCAGTTTGACGTTCTCAAATACCGACTTGAAAACGAGTACAACGTTGAAATCATAATGGAAAACCTTCCTTACGAATACATCCGCTGGATCGTAAACGACGATGTCGATCCCAAAAAGCTCGATCTCGCGTCCGATACCAAAAGGATCCAAGACCTCAGGGGCAATCACCTTCTGCTGTTTACAAGCCTTTGGAGCATCGATTGGGCGCTCGACCACAACAAAGGTCTTGAACTCAGAGAATTCGGTACCAACTGATGTACAACGATTTGTATTCGAAACTGATTGATTATTCAAAATCCGATATGTATCCCTTCCATATGCCGGGACACAAGCGGCAGAAAATTTGCGATGAACTGCCGTATGATATTGACCTGACGGAAATTGACGGCTTTGACAATCTGCAGCACCCAACGGGCATTTTGCGTAAGCTGGAGTCCTTTGCTGCAGCGATTTTCAAGATCAGGTATGCTTTTGTGCTGGTGAACGGCGCTACAGGCGGTGTACTTGCGGCTGTCCGCGCGCTCTCAAAGCAGGGCGACCGTGTGTTGATTGCCCGCAACTGCCATAAGTCGGTGTACAACGCTGTTGAGCTTTGCGGCCTGCAGCCTGAATATATTATGCCTGATCAGGCGTTTGACGGAGATATTCCGCTGAGCTTTTATGGCGGGATAAACCCCGAGGATGTTGAAAAGGCGCTGACGGAGCACCCTGATATTTCACTGGTGATAATAACAAATCCCACATATGAGGGAATGTGCTCGGATGTAAAAAAGATTTCCGAAATCTGCCGCTCGCACGGCGCGCGGCTGTTCGTCGACGAGGCTCACGGAGCATATCATCTTACAAGCGCCGCTTCGCGGAACTATCCGCGGGTTTATGTGCCGAATGAAGCGGTCGTTTCGGGTGCGGACGCAGCGGTTCTCAGTCTGCACAAGAGCTATCCTTCCATGACGCAAACCGCGCTGCTCTTCACAAACGACAGCGAGCTCTCAAGGTCCTTAAGGACAAATCTTTCGGTATTCCAGACGAGCAGCCCTTCTTATGTTCTGATGGCTTCCGTCGGGTGCTGCCTCAGAATGATGGGGGAAACGCGGAGTTGGTTTTTGTATCACTGCGCAAATTTGCAGAAGTTTTATGAGAGCACCTCGGAACTGTCGCTTTTGAAAATACTTTTTAATGGCGAGCAAAGCGTTCATGACAGCCGAAAGATCCTGATTTCTTCCGCCGATACCGATTTGTCGGGCTATGAACTCGCAAAACGTCTGCGAAATGATTATCACATTGAAACGGAAATGGCTGCTCCCGACTATGTGTTGGCGCTGACTTCGATCGCCGACACCGACGAAGGCTACAGACGGCTTATCGACGCGCTGAAAAAGATTGATTCAAATTGCGTAAGGTGTGAAAATGCAAATCCTTTGTTTTTTATTAAAGAGCTTCCCAAAAGAGCTTTTATTCCCTGCGAGAAATATAAATACAAATCAATTGAAGTACCTCTCGAAAGCTCGGAAGGAAAAATCGCCATGGAAACAGTGATGGCGTATCCTCCCGGCTCGCCCTGTATAGTTGCGGGAGAGGTGATTACCGAGGAAATAATCAATTACCTCAGCTGCCTCGAAAGCCTCGGCGCAGAGCTGATTTTTGACTCCTACAGCCACAGCTCGGCAGGTATGATAAACGTTGCAGATTTGTAATTGACAAAATCCTCGGTATATGGTAGAATTTACTTATAAATTCTTAAAGGAGTTTGATCGCTATGAAAAGAATTAAGACTATCGAAACACGCGACCTCAAAAAGAGCGTAAAGAACGGCGGCTGCGGCGAGTGCCAGACCTCCTGCCAGTCCGCTTGCAAAACTTCCTGCGGCGTTGCTAATCAGCAGTGCGAGAAGTGCGCTGAGAAATAATTTTCTCAAATCAAGGAATTTCAGCCGTTATCCCACAGGGCTAACGGCTTTCCTTATGTAATGGAGTGTTAAAATGATTCATCAGTATAAGCTAAACGGCTACAATATCGTGCTCGACGTCTACAGCGGAAGCGTTCACTGCGTTGACGACCTCGCTTACGACGTTATTGAGATGATCGACAATAAAAAAGACAGAGAGGAAATCGTTTCCGCTCTGCTTGAAAAATATTCCGACTCGCCCGATGTGGACGCGAATGAAATCGGAGACTCCATTGACGATGTACAGGAGCTCAGAGCTCAGGGAAAGCTGTTCACCGAGGATAAGTACGAGAACCTCGCCTTTGATTTCAAGAAGCGCAATACCGTTATAAAGGCGCTTTGCCTGCATATCGCTCACACCTGCAACCTCAACTGCGAATACTGCTTTGCCAGTCAGGGCAAGTATCACGGCGAAAGAGCGCTTATGAGCCTTGAAGTCGGCAAGCGCGCCATAGATTTCCTCATTGAAAACTCAGGCGAAAGGGTTAATCTTGAGGTCGACTTCTTCGGCGGCGAGCCGCTGATGAACTTTGACGTGGTGAAGGAAATCGTCGCCTACGCCAGAAGCATTGAAAAGCAGCACAACAAGAACTTCCGATTCACCCTGACAACAAACGGAATGCTCGTCGACGACGACGTGATCGAATTTGCAAACCGCGAGTGCCACAATGTGGTGCTCAGCCTTGACGGCAGAAAAGAAATCCACGACAATCTGCGCAAGACCGTCAACGGCAAAGGCAGCTATGATGTTATTGTTCCGAAGTTTCAGGAGTTTGTAAAGCGCAGAGAGGGCAGAGGCTACTTCGTCCGCGGAACGTTCACCCACAACAACACAGACTTTACAAACGACATTTTCCATATGGCAGACCTCGGGTTTACCGAGCTTTCGATGGAGCCTGTCGTCTGCGCTCCGGATGATCCTTACGCTCTGACCTATGACGATTTGCCGGTGCTCTTTGAGCAGTATGAGATCCTCGCAAAGGAAATGCTCAAACGCGAAAAGGAAGGCAGACCGCTGACCTTCTATCACTATATGATCGATCTAACCGGCGGTCCCTGCATCTACAAGCGCATCTCGGGCTGCGGCTCCGGAACGGAATATATGGCGGTAACGCCCTGGGGAGATCTGTATCCCTGTCATCAGTTCGTCGGCGATGAAAAATACCGGCTCGGCGATATATGGAGGGGCGTTGACAATCACGAGATCCAGGACGAGTTCAAGCTCTGCAACGCCTACGCCAGACCTGATTGCAAGGATTGCTGGGCAAGGCTCTACTGCAGCGGAGGCTGCGCCGCGAACGCTTATCACGCCACAGGTTCGATCAACGGCATTTACGAATACGGCTGCAAGCTGTTCAGAAAGCGTATGGAATGCGCTATTATGATGAAGGTCGCGCAGGCTGAGGAAGAATAAAATATAACCGAGAGGGGAGAGGAGAAATCCTTTCCTCTTATTTTTTTACAAACTTTTCAATACCCAACACATAATCGGCGGAAACGCGATAGAGGCAGCATAAGGAAATCAAATGCTTTATGGGTAGCTCGCGCTTTCCGCTTTCATATTTGCTGTACTGTTCCTGACGGGTGTGCAGAATAAAGGCTATCTGCTCCTGCGTATAGCCGTTTTTTATTCTGAGTTCCTTTAATCGCTTGCAATATTCCATAAAATCACCTATTACTATCTGTATAATTTGAGTTTCAACATTATTATAACACGTTAATATGTCCGTTTGCAACTAAAATCTTTGTTAACGGTTATGTGAAAACATCGTTTTTGAATTATACAAAATATTTGCGCAATGTTAAAACTCTGAAATGGGCAAAAATAAAGGCTGCCTTACGTGGGTAAGACAGCCAAAACTGTAATTCAGTTATTTGAGAAGCGCTTTGAGCTCATCTCTTGTCAGACCGCTGTTCGCGGAGATTTCGTCGTTCGGAATAACTCTGAGAACCTTTCCGTTGTAGCGTGAAACCATAACGCTTGATTTCTTTCCGTTGATTTCAACGGTTTCCTCCGTGTACTTTTCATCAAGCGGAACCTGTTTGACCAAACTTGATTTCTCCGTCAGCGCGCCTGTCGGGCAGAGCTGAACGCAGAGTCCGCAGTTGTTGCAC
>ONIJ01000011.1 GCA_900317875.1 uncultured Eubacteriales bacterium | reverse complement strand
TGACCAGCGAGAAAACCAACAGAACGGCAATTCTTTTTTTATTTTTCATAGTAAAACCTCCTTTAAAGTATATTTCAGATAATATAATTATATCAAAATAGTATTTCTGATCCAAGCGGAATTTTATCTTGTTTTCCCAAAAATTACACCCCTGCGGTAAGCAGGGGTGTTGTTTGTTATTTTGCAAATTCTGCTGCGCGGCTTTCCCTGATGATGTTGACCTTGATCTGTCCGGGATACTCAAGCTCCTCCTCGATTTTCTTGCAGATTTCTCTTGCGAGGGGAACCATTCTTTCGTCGCCGACAACCTCGGGCTTGACCATAACGCGGACCTCGCGGCCTGCCTGGATAGCGTAGCAGTTGTCAACTCCGTTGAAGGAGGAAGCGACCTCCTCAAGCTTTTGCAGTCTTTTGATGTAGTTTTCAACATTCTCTCGTCTTGCGCCCGGTCTTGCGGCGGACAGCGCGTCGGCTGCCTGAACGAGAATCGCGACGATAGTTTTAGCCTCAACGTCGCCGTGGTGAGCGTGGATAGCATGGATGACCGCGTCGCTCTCCTTATATTTTCTGGCGAGGTCAACACCGATCTGGATGTGTGTGCCCTCAACCTCGTGGTCGATAGATTTACCAATATCGTGAAGCAGTCCGGCGCGCTTCGCCAAAGTGGGATCGAGTCCCAGTTCGCTTGCCATCATTCCCGCGAGATACGCGACCTCAATGGAGTGCTTCAGTACGTTCTGACCGTAGCTGGTACGGTAGCGCAGGCGGCCGAGAAGCTTGACAAGCTCGGGATGAATGTTGTGGATGCCGAGCTCAAGCACGGCGCGTTCGCCTTCGCGCTTGATTGTGGCGTCGACCTCGCGGCGCGCCTTTTCGATTGTTTCCTCAATTCTGGCGGGATGGATTCGTCCGTCGGAAATGAGTCTTTCAAGGGCAATTCTCGCAACCTCGCGCCTTACGGGCTCGAAGCATGACAGCGTGATTGCCTCGGGAGTATCGTCAATAATAAGATCAACGCCTGTAAGCGTTTCGATTGCGCGGATATTTCTACCCTCACGGCCGATAATCCGGCCCTTCATTTCGTCATTGGGGAGAGGAACTACCGAAATGGTAGCCTCCGCAACGTGTTCTGCGGCGAGCTTCTGAATCGAAAGCGAAATAATATTTCTCGCCTTTTCGTCGGCTTCGTCTTTAAGCTGCTCCTGGAATTCCATAATCTTTACGGACTTCTCGTGAGTCAGCTCGTTTTCCAATTGGGAGAGCAGATAATTTTTAGCCTGCTCGGCGGTATAGCCCGAAATTTTTTCGAGCATCTCAAACTGGCTTTTCTTGAGGGCTTCAACCTCTTCCAGCTTTTTGTCAGCTTCCTTGATCTTCTTCGCTGCCTTCTCTTCCTTTTTCTCGACATTGTCGAGCTTTCGGTCGAGGGTTTCTTCCTTCTGCTGAATGCGGCGTTCCTGACGCTGAACCTCGCGGCGGCGGTCGGCAATCTCCTTCTCGCTTTCATTTCTGAAGCGGTGGACCTCCTCTTTGCCTTCAAGCACAAGCTCCTTCTTTTTCGCCTCGGCGTTCTTGATAGCGTCCGACACAATGCGCTTTGCCTCGTCTTCCGCGTTTCCGATTTCCTTTTCGGCGGTATTTTTGCGGATATTGATTCCGGCCAATACGCCGACGGCAGCGCCTACAGCCAAAGCGGCAACGATACAGATGATAAGGACTGTAACACTAACCATCTCCCTGACACCTCCTTGTCTCATAATTTCTCAAAAGTTTAACAGCTTTCATAAAATCAAAAAACCTTTTGGTGCCGTTACCAAGATATTCAATTTTGAAAAAATGCTATAAAATATTTTTTAAAGAAAAAATACCGTATTTTAAAAAATATCTATATATAACGGCTCCGCAAAAGAGTCTGATTAAAAAAAGCAAATCGCATTCTGAGGCACAAATGCACCTATCAACGCGGTATGCAGACCCCATAGTAACAGAGTCTAACGTAATTTTATAATAAAAACAAGAGATTGTCAATAAGTTTGGTGCAGGTTTTCAAAAAATAATTCTCAGACGAAATAATTTTTATTTTGAAAAGGTTAATTTTCTCTCATTTGACCAATTTTGGTAAACACGTGGAAAAAATTTAAAAAAATGGCGTTAATTTTTTGACAAACTATTGAAGAAATGAAAAAAATGTA
>ONIJ01000063.1 GCA_900317875.1 uncultured Eubacteriales bacterium | reverse complement strand
GCTTCTCAATCTGAGGAGGATCGAGAAGTTGAGGGCGGAGATATTAGCGTTGCTTTTCCGCAGTTTGAAATTGGGGTTTGTTCAGTAGACATCGCATAGATATTTGTTATAATTTTAATGGAAAAATATAAATACAAAGGAGAATCTGTATGAAATACAAAGTGAAAAAAACAATTTCCGTTTTATTGACCGCTTTCTTGCTTTTGGGTATTGTTGCGGCATTTCCCGCAGGCGTTTCGGCTGCCGAAACAAATACCCTGACAATCAATGTAAGATCCAACCTTTTTCCCGATAAAACGCTGACTGTTTCTGACACGGAAGCATCAAAGGACAGCAGCGGAGACGTTTATGTTACTATGGAGATGAAGCTGAATGCTCCCGGCAAATTCATTATCGGTCTTGAGCTTGATAAAATAGAATGGGATACGGATGTTTTGGAGTACGATGTTTCCTACAACAAGGTAGGAGAGGGCAGAAACGCTCAGATCAACCTTTTCCCGTTTTCAATTGAGCAGGGCTTCGGCTCGCGCGTGATCAATACCGGAAAAATCAGCCAGGGCAGACTTGTCGGCAACTATTCGGGAGTCAGCTCCTATGAGCCTTATGCCGCTCTTGCTTACGGAGAAAACGGTGAGCCGATTACGCTTGTTAAGGCGATTTTCAAGGTGAAGAACCCTTCCGAGACTGCAACTACCACAGTCAACTGCGATTTTGAGGTGCTTTCTTTGGATGACGACACTACCCAGACTCCCAGTCCCCGCTATATCCCGATAGAAAACAAGGTGGTTAATCAGGATGTTTTGGATGACCTGACCATAGATACTTCGCTGTATCTTACTCCCTGCGTTATGGGCCATTCAGTTAAGGTTGAAAGCGGCGAGGTCGGACTGAATTACTATATGAACATCAGTGATCCGAACCTTTCGGCAAGCATCGATTCCCTTACCGCAGAGTTTACCTGGGGTGAAGAAGGCACTGTATTCGGCGAAAATACGTTTACTCCCGAGATCAAGCAGGCGGACAGCCTCTTCCTGGTCACCTGCCCCGTACCTGCTCCCTCGATGAGCGATACCGTCACCCTCTCGGTTAAGGGTGCCGACGGAATTGAGATCATTTCCGACAAATACAGTGTTGTTAGCTATGTAGACGCCATTCGCGAGGACGCCCAATCCGCTCCGCTGCTCAAGCGCCTGGTTTGCGATATGCTTGATTACGGCGCAGCTACTCAGCAGCAGTTTGCCTACCGCGCCAACGATTTAGCTTCGAAAAATCTCGGAGAGTGGTTCCCCGACTACACTCCCGCGGAGGCTGTTGAATTAACTGACACCACCGACTTGGACGATTTGGAAGAATATGGCATTGAATATGAAGGCTCGTCGATAGTTACCAGGGCAAAGGCTTCAATCCGCCTTTATTTCACTGTTAAGGACAGCGACAAGTTTTCCTCTACAAAGGTATCCTGGAACGGCAAAAGTCACGTGTTTAAGGTTAACGAGGGCAGAAGCAGTTATGTGTTCCTCGAAATCAGCGACATTAAAGCCGACAAAATCTTTGACGACTATACAATCAAGTTTTCCAACAACGGAAACACGGTTAATAAGCACTACACCGCCGCGAGCAACTATAACGTGGTTAAGAAAGGCAACGTTGACACTATGAAAAATGTTATGCGCGCTATGTACAATTACAGTGAAAGTACTGCGAATTACATCAAATGATAAGGGGAGTGAAAATATGATTAAGCAGCCGTATGAAACCACGCTGATGGAGATTATCCGCTTTAAAACGGAGGATGTTATCGCAACGTCAAATCCGACTTCCGACAAATATGAACTTCCGTTTGTTCCGAAGGAAAGCAATACAGGTTCTATTATCGGTTAATGAAAAGCAAATAAACAGGTATAAGCCGGCGGTTCATTTTGAACCGTCGGTTCTTTACAAAACGGTTTCTTTTAGCTATAAATATTTTGATAAAGAAACTATTTGAGGTGAGAACTATGCTTGAAAAGCATTGCCGGGAATGCGGCTGCGAGCTGATCGAAAAGGAGCTCAAGGGCGAGGGATGTGTGCCGTATTGCACAAGGTGCGGCGAGTTCCGCTTCCCGATGTATAATGTAGCGGTAAGTATGATCGTAATTAACCGTCAGACGCGGACAATACTGCTTATCCGTCAGTACGGCAGACCTTCTTTTATTCTCGTCGCGGGATACGTCAATCGCGGAGAGCCGCTTGAACAGGCTGTTGTGCGAGAAATAAAAGAGGAAACAGGTATGACGGCGGAAAGGATCCGTTTTATCCGCACACGATTCTTTGAGCGCTCGAACACCCTTATGTGCAATTTTACCGCCTTTGTCGCTGACGACAGCGAATGGAACCCCAACAGCGAAATCGATTCCGCCGAGTGGTTCACTTTTGACAAGGCGAGGGAAAACATCCGTCCAAACAGCCTTGCCGCGTATTTTTTGAACGCTTATCTGAATGAAGAAGAATAAAAAGACGGCAGACTTTGATTTGTTTCATCGTCTGCCGTTTTTGTTTTTACGTATCTCAAAGAGGATAGCTGCACTCGCGCAGCTTTTTCTTTTTTGAGCTGCCGTCGGATTTTTGAAGCCTGAGCTTCTGTTTCTCAGGCGAATATGCCGGCTCGTCAAGATATTTTTCCGCGTCCCTGATCTCGGTCTGCATATACTTCATATTAGCATAGTACTTCTCCTGCTTTTTTTCATTACAACAGACGCAGTTTTGAGTTTTACCTTAGGTATGCCCGCGTTGCTGCTGATGAAAAAGCCTGCTGCACAGAGAACTGCGGTTGTACCGAGGGCGATCGCCATGAGCTGGGTGCCGATTCCGTACCTTGCTGCGGTTGTGATTTTTATATTTGTCTTTTTCATTATGA
The DNA here is from genome assembly GCA_900317875.1 of uncultured Eubacteriales bacterium. Classification (GTDB taxonomy): domain Bacteria; phylum Bacillota; class Clostridia; order Oscillospirales; family Acutalibacteraceae; genus Ruminococcoides. The sequence goes on along the minus strand of ONIJ01000063.1, from coordinate 3,598 downwards.
TTACTCCTTTTGCCAATTTCAGGGAGAGCGGAAAGTCGCTTTTTCTCTGTTGCAGTTAAAGTATATCAAATAAAAAGAGACACAAAAGATACTGGCAACGTGACGTTGCATCCGGTGCGCCTATGGAGAAAGCGTCTAATCGGAAACGTCGGACTAACGGCGTGTCTTAAAGCGCGGGACCAGAAGCGCTTTTTACGCACTGTTCAGGCTGCGCGAATTACGAGTCGAGGTACTCGACCGGCGCGACAAACCACAGCTTGGATATTTTAAGGAAGCTGTAACAGCGGAGGAAAAATGGAAATCAGAGAAATCAAGCCCGACGAGGCGGGCGGTCAGCTGCGCCTGCTGCATAGCCGGAATATTCTGCGGTAAGAAATTGGCGGGACTCGTTTCCTGAATATGCGAAAGCTCCATCGGTTTTTCCGACGGAGCTTTGTTTTTTCGGATCATCCTTTCCGAAAGAGGTTTGAAAAATGGGTAAGAAACGACAAAGCCCGCGACAGTTTTTGACATTGCCATATCTGCTGATTTGATATATAATCATTTTTGAATAGTTATTTTTGCCTAATGAAAAAAGGAACGATAATAAAGAGTGCCGTGCTGCCGCAGATTATCTGCTATACTTTTATAAAGCGAACACCACGGGTTTTGCCGGGAACATACCTTGTGGAATGCCTACAACTTTGCGATAGCTTTTATGTGCATTCTGCCAAGCTGTCATACAAAATAGAGCTGCATTCGTGCTTTTTGGATTTATTGTAAGGTTTTGTTTTGGTATAATGATACTTGGAGTCGGAACGTTTTTTTGCGTTGCACAACCCGCGAAAGGATACCGTTATGCTACAATGTTTTTTTGAAACGATTCAATGCGACGAGCATATTCCCGCAAGAATAATTGTCGATTATTGCAATATTCCCGAAAGTCAGGCACATATGCACTGGCACCGTGAAATCGAGCTGATTTACTTGATTGAGGGACACGTTACCCTGGAGGGAATGGGACATATTTCTACGCTGGAAGACGGCGGACTGTTAATATTCAATACCGAGGAGCCGCATAGGGCGGTTGCTGATGAAAACAACCGCGTGGCAAAAATCCTTGTGCTTCACTTGTCGTACGAGTTTGCAAGGAAGTATGAGGAAAACATTGATTCTATCTATTTCAAGCTCAACCCGTACGCCGAGGCGAAGCTTAAGCCGTTGCTCCGCGATCTGGTGAGATTCACCGAGAACAGCGAAGGCGACGCTTATTCCGTTTTGGAGAAGAAAGCCTGCGTAATAAAAATCTATCACGAGCTGTTCGCTGAGTGCCGCGTGGAAAAAAGAATCAATTTTTACTCCTCTGTCAACGACGGCAACGGAAGGGTAAGAACAGTGATAGAATATCTCGGAGAGCATTACCGCGAGGATATTTCCCGCGACGATATGGCGGAGCTTGTTGGGCTGTCGCCCACATATTTTTCCCAGTTTTTTAAGGCGGTCACAAAGATAACCTTTATCAGCTATCTCAACAGCCTGCGGATGGAGCACGCGCTTTCCGATCTGGTGAGCCTGGATGTTTCCGTAATGGACGCCGCTTTGAGCAACGGCTTTGCAAATGTCAGGGCGTTCACCGTAACCTGCAAGCGGGTATTCGGAATGACGCCTATGCAGCTCAAAAAGAGCCGTATGCGCGGCGAAATGTAGTCCGCTTTGATTTATTTGATTATTTCTGCTCGGGTGAACATTATTTGTTCAAAAATCTCAGAAGTTTTGAAAGCATAAGAAAAACGTGCATTGCGAGAGGATGTGCGGCTTAACAGCAGAAAAATCAAGCGCAAACTTGCCATCTACAACGGAGTAACTCTGTCGGCCGCACATCCTCGTTCTATAAATTCCTCATTTGACATCTACCTTCCGAATCTTGTCTTTTGCAAAAACGCCAGCCGTGAGTCCTGTGACTTGCGGTTGGCGTTTTTTATCGGTTTATTTTTTCAATAATTCATCGCGCTGCTCAAGCAGGTCGTAAACCGCGTCCTGCGAAAGCACTCCGCGTTTGAGCTCAGCGGGAAGCTCGCCGCGCTCGTCAGCCTCGTAATCTTCGCGCCAAAGAGGCGATCGGTAATAGCTTTCCAGCCGTGAAAGCTCGTCAAGCACCGCGTTGAAATCCTCGATCGCGGTCATCAGGTTACGAATCGCTTGCGCGCCTCGGTCGAGGATTGCCTCCATTTCCTCAACGCGCTTTATTCTGCCTGTGTTTTCCATACCGTCCTCACTGCATAAGGTCTGTCAGCAGATCTCCCGCAGCGCCCGTCATCGCGGGCGGATCGATTGTGTTGGAAATCGCGATCAGGGTGAGCTTTTTGTCGGTGTTCACGTAATCAAAGGCGGAGTAAATTCCGATTGCACCGTAATGACCTACGCCGCCCTCAATATTCAAATACATTCCGTAGCCGTAGTGGACGTCGGGCGAATAGTCGGTGGTCATCGCCTTGTAGCTGTCGTCCGAAATCACCTTGCCGCTGCTCAGCGCGCTGATCCATGCGGTCATATCGGCGGCGTTGGAAATCAGGTCTCCGCAGCCGTTTGTAAGTCCGGGCTGTGCGTCGATCTTCTCAAAGGTGTTGCCCTGAGTCCAGTCGGGCGATTTGGAGAGCTCAACTATCGAGCCCGTGTGCGTCATTCCGAGCGGAGCAAGGAAATTCTCGCGCAAAAAGTCGATGTACTTTTTGCCCGAAACCTGTTCAACGATGTCGGAGAGCAGGAAGTAATTTGTATTTGTGTAGGCGAAGTCCTTGTCAGGCTCAAACGCAAGCGGCTGACTGAACAGCCATTTCTTTATGGCGGCGACATTCTCTGCCTCGGTGTTTTCATTGGTGACGTTGATTCCGCTTTCTGCCGTCAGTTCGGGAATGCCCGAGCGCATCGAAAGCAGGTTGTGCAGGCTCACCTTTTTGCCCTCGGCAAAGTCGGGATAATATTTGTCGAGGGTGTCGTTTACGCTCAGCTTGCCCTGCTCCTGAAGCAGAAGGATCGAGGCGGCGCAGAACTGCTTTGAAACCGAGCCGATCGGAAGCGAGGTGTCGAGGGTGATTTCGCTGCCGTTTTCGGTTTTGCCGCTCGCGTAGGAAGCTGTGGGCTTTCCGTCCTTAACGGCGTAAATCACGCCCTCAAAGCCGTGCGATTTGATTGTATCCTCCATATCGGGCGAAACCGCCGGATTTGCCGTCGGTGCGGTCGCCTCGTGCGGAGCCTCGGTTTCTGCCTGAGAGGATTCCTCTGCCGCCGAGGATCCGGATTTTGATGAGCTGCTTTTTGAGCTTGAAGCGCAGCCCGAAGCCGCGCAGACGATCATTGCCGATAATAAAACTGCGAGAATTTTTTTCATGTCAATTTCCTCCTTTGTCTCCTATTATAATATACAAAGCGCCGCGTGGCAAGCACTTTGAGAATTAAAATAAAAAGAGTTTAGGCGGAAAACGTATGAATTTCAGTCTGTACAAACGCGTCTTTTTGAGGTAAAATATAAATATAGGTAACCTCTAAAAATTCATATTCTTATTCTCAACTATCGCTGTTAATTCTCGATTAGAATAATGCCTGCCCAATGGTAGATGCT
>ONIJ01000193.1 GCA_900317875.1 uncultured Eubacteriales bacterium | reverse complement strand
GGGGGTACAAAATGGCATATATCAAAGGATTGTATTCAACCCTTTCAGATGATGTTCTTGCCGAAATTTCTAAAGACGGTGACGACAGGGCCTTTAATGAGCTGGTTATCCGATATTTGGGTAAGATCCGATTTATCGCGCGCAAATACTCGGCTCAGGGCTACGAGCAGAATGATTTCGTTCAGGAGGGGCTGCTTGCCCTTCTGAGCGCCTGCAAAACCTTCGATACTAAGGGCGGCAGTACCTTCGGAAGCTATGTTTCGCTTCTTGTCGAGCGCAGGTTTATCTCAATCATTCGCGGCTCACAGTCGAAAAAAACGGTGCCGGATTCCGCGCTGGTCAGAATTGACGGTTTGTCGGAGGAACTCACGGACTTTGTCCGCAGCCCCGAGGAACAGTTGATGGATAAGGAACAGCTGCGTCAGGTTTTATCGCGGCTTCGTGCTTTGTTGTCGGCAAGGGAATACGAGGTGCTGATGCTATTTGCCTCGGGACACAGCTACAGCAAGATTTCAGAAAAGCTACAAATTTCCGAAAAATCCGTCGATAACGCCCTGCAAAGAGTTCGTAGAAAAGTCGGCTCGTGTAAAATGTCCTGATAAGAATGCTGCGCAGTTTTTAAAGGACAAATTTAACCAAAGTGAGGTAGATGTCCAATGTATGAAGACAAAACATTAATCTGCAAGGATTGTGGCAAGGAGTTTGTTTTCACTGCCGGCGAGCAGGAATTCTACGCTGAAAAAGGCTTCGAAAATGAGCCTCAGCGCTGTAAAGAATGCAGACAGGCGCGCAAAAACGCCGTCAAAGCGAGCAGAGAATACTACGATACCACTTGCGCTGAGTGTGGAGGTCCGGCCAGAATTCCGTTCAAGCCGATGGAAGGCAAGAGCTACTACTGCAGCGAGTGCTTTGCAAAGAGAAAAGAAGCTGAAGAGGCCTGATCTTCGGCAAACGCAAAATTACAAATCAACAGAACGGCGGGGTTTTTGCCCCGCCGTTTTTCTGTAAAGCCAAAGGTCAAAAAAAGTCAAAAATTTTTAAAAAATTAGTATTTGCGAGTATTCGGGAGCATTTGAGAGAAAACACGAGAAAGTCACGAATGGGCTGACTTTATTTGACTTTGACTTTCTCTGACCTTGCTGCTATACTGTAATCAAAGCCCGAAAGGGTAAGGAAAGAGGGAATGAAAATGAGAATGAGTGATTTGGTTGCTCAATACATTCTGGAAATGTTGGAGGAGCAAAACGGCAGCGCTGAGATCCAGCGCAACGAGCTCGCGGGAAATCTGGGCTGCGTGCCCAGCCAGATAAATTACGTGATAACCTCGCGGTTCACGCCCGAGCAGGGCTACATCGTCGAGAGCCGCCGCGGAGGCGGAGGCTTTATCAGGATCAGCCGGGTAAAAATGGACAAGGGCACCGCGCTTATGCACATTGTAAATTCCGTGGGCGAAAGGCTCGACAAAACCACCGCGGAGGTAATGCTCCGCAATATGCTCCAGCGCAGTATGCTGGAAATGCAGACCGCCAAGGCGATCGCGGCGGCGCTTTCGGACAGAACGCTGAGAAACGTTGAGCAGGAAAAGCGCGACAGCGTCCGCGCCGATCTGTTCAAGAATATGCTGCTCACGCTTGACAGCTGAAAGGTATATGAAATTATTAAACGGGGTGAAGCTTTATGAAATGTCAAAAATGCGGCGCGAACAACGCCAACACACACGTAAAGACCATCATAAACGGCGAATTCAGGGAGTATGATCTGTGCAGCGAGTGCGCTCATAAAATGGGCTACACCAATGTTTTCGCCGATATGGAGAACGATTTTTCGGGGCTGCTCGGCAGCTTCTTCACAAACGTGCTTCCGGCGCGCACTCAGGCAACGCGCTGCGAGTTCTGCGGAAGCACCTATTCGGAAATAGCAAAAACAGGTCAGGTAGGCTGCGCTCACTGCTATGAGCTCTTTGCCGACCAGCTCTATCCGTCGATAAGAAGGATCCACGGCAACACCACTCACTGCGGCAAAAACAGCGGCAAGCAGGAAGCGCCTGAGCAAAAGCCCGCCGAAATGACCAAGGAGCAGAAAATCAGCGAGCTGAAAAAGCAGCTCGACAAGGCGGTAAGCGAGCAGAATTTCGAGCGCGCCGCCGAGCTCAGAGATGAAATCAAGGAAACGGAGGCGTCAAAATGAGCAGCGTAGTTATTTCAACGAGGGTGCGCCTCGCAAGAAATTTAAAGGATTATCCGTTCCCCTGCAAGCTCAGCGCTCAGGGCAGGCAGGAGGTCATCGAGAAGGTGCGCGACGCCGTCAAGAACGGCAACAGCGTGCTCGCAAACGATTTCTCCTACATCAAAATGAGCGAGGTCGACTCTGTGCGCAGCGTTTCTCTTGTTGAGAAGCGCCTGGTGAGCCCCGAGTTCATCAGCGACACCGACGGCAGAGCGCTGCTCCTCAGCAGCGACGAAAGCCTTTCGATTATGCTCAACGAGGAAGATCACATCCGCCTGCAGGTCATCACAAAGGGGCTGTCGCTTGAGAAGGCGTACGACACCGCCGACAAGCTCGACACCCTGCTCGACGAAAGGCTCGACTTCGCCTTCGACGAAAAGCTGGGCTATCTCACCCAGTGCCCGACCAACCTCGGAACCGGAATGCGCGCGTCGGTAATGCTTCATTTGCCGGCGCTCGAAAAGAGCCGCGCGATCAGCAGGATAGCGGGCAACCTCTCAAAGCTGGGCCTGACGATACGCGGAGCCCACGGCGAGGGAACCGAGCCCCGGGGCGCGCTCTATCAGCTTTCAAATCAGGTAACTCTGGGTATCTCCGAAAAGGCGGCGGTCGAAAACCTCAAAAACATCACGCTGCAGCTCGCCGCTCAGGAGGAGCAGGCGCGCGAGCGCCTTTGCAGGAGTATGGACGTTCGGGACACTGTTTCCAGGAGCCTCGGAATACTCAGGTACGCCGTGATGATTTCCCACGAGGAAGCGCTCAGGCTGCTCTCAAACGTACGTCTGGGCGTCGCCTCGGGACAGCTCAGGGACATTGATCCCGACGTGATCGACAAGCTGATGACCGACGTCGAGCCGGCGACGCTGTCGGTGAACACGGGCAAGAGCCTCTCGCCCCACGACAGGGACGTCGAGAGGGCAAAGCTGATTAAATCGGTTTTAAAATGACAATAAAGTAAGGTATATGAAAGAACACCGAAAGGAGTTGGTATTATGTTCAAATTCCAAGGGTTTACCGAAAAGGCAAACAACGCGCTGAATCTCGCGGTTCAGTCCGCAGAGAGCTTCGGCAACAGCTACGTCGGCACCGAGCACGTCCTGCTCGGACTGCTGAAGGAGGGCTCGGGAGTCGCTTACGCGGCGCTTTCAAGCTGCGGCGTGACAGCTGAGATGATCGAGGAAAAAATCGCCTCGTCATCCTACGGCGGCTCGCTCACCGAGCTCACCGTCAACGACTTCACTCCGCGCACCAAGCGCGTGCTCCGCGCGGCTGCTGCGGTCTCGGCGAAGTTCGGAAGCAGCTATGTCGGCACCGAGCACCTTCTCATCGCTCTGCTGTCCGACAACGACAGCTACGCCGTCAGCTTCCTCAACGAGGCGGGCGTCAGCGTGAACTCGGTCGTCGAAGCTATCCGCAACAGTCTCGGCGGCGGCGCACAGGGCGGATACTCTCAGGGAAATGCGGAGCAGGAGGGCTCCCGGGAGGGCGGCTCGGCTCTCGACAAGTTCGGCAGGGATCTGACCAAGGCGGCAAAAAGCGGCGAAATCGACCCCGTGATCGGCAGGGAAAAGGAAATCGAGAGGGTAATCCAGATCCTTTCGCGCCGCACCAAGAACAATCCCGTGCTCATCGGCGAGCCCGGCGTCGGCAAAACCGCCGTGGCGGAGGGGCTGGCGCTGGAGATCTCAAAGGGCAATGTCCCCGAAATACTGCGCGACAAGCGCGTGGTAAGCCTTGACCTCACCGGAATGGTCGCGGGTGCCAAGTACCGCGGCGACTTCGAGGAGAGGATAAAGGCGGCGATCGACGAGGTCAAAAATTCGGGCAACATCATCCTGTTCATAGACGAGCTCCACACCATCATCGGAGCCGGCGCCGCCGAGGGCAGCGCCGACGCGGCGAATATCCTCAAGCCGTCGCTTGCGCGCGGAGATTTTCAGGTCATCGGCGCGACCACCCTCAACGAGTACAGAAAATACATCGAGAAGGACGCGGCTCTCGAACGCCGTTTCCAGCCCGTAAAAATCGGCGAGCCCACTCAGGAGCAGGCGGTTGAGATCCTCAGAGGTCTGCGCGACAGCTACGAGGCTCACCACAAGGTAAAAATCACCGACGAGGCGATCGAGGCGGCAGTCAAGCTCTCCTCGCGCTACATCGCCGACCGCTATCTTCCCGACAAGGCTATCGACCTCATCGACGAGGGCGCCTCAAAGGTAAGGCTCGCGGCGATGACCTCGCCCGACAACGTCAAGGACTTGGAGGAGCAGATCAAGTCCCTCGAAAACGAAAAGGCGAGCGCCGTGAACGAGCAGGATTTTGAGCGTGCGGCAAAGCTCCGCGACGAGCAGAAGGCGGTTCGGGAAAAGCTCGACGAGGCGAAGAAGAACTGGCAGGAGAAGCAGAAGGACAGCTGCGGAGAGGTCGACGCCGAAACCATCGCGAAGATCGTCTCCGACTGGACGGGGATACCCGTGGTTCAGCTCACCAAGGAGGAGAGCGAGCGGCTGCTCAATATGGAGCAGGAACTCCACGAGAGGGTAGTCGGTCAGGACGAGGCGGTGCGCGCCGTTTCAAAGGCTATCCGCCGCGGCAGAGTCGGACTCAAGGATCCCAAGCGCCCCGTGGGCTCGTTCATCTTCCTCGGTCCCACAGGCGTAGGCAAAACCGAGCTTTGCAAGGCGCTCGCTCAGGCGATGTTCGGCGACGAGAACGCAATGCTCAGGCTCGATATGTCCGAATATATGGAGAAGCACACGGTTTCCAAGCTCATCGGCTCGCCTCCGGGCTATGTCGGCTTTGACGAGGGCGGTCAGCTCACCGAAAAGGTTCGCAGAAAGCCCTATTCGGTAGTCCTCTTCGACGAGATCGAAAAGGCGCATCCCGATGTTTTCAATATGCTCCTGCAGATCCTCGAGGACGGCAGGCTCACCGACAGCCAGGGCAGAACGGTCGATTTCAAGAACACCGTCATCATAATGACCTCAAACGTCGGCGCGCGGCTTATCACTGACAAGCAGAAGTCGCTCGGCTTCGCTCAGCAGAAAGAGGACGGAGAGCGCGAGGACATCAAGAGCCTTGTGCTCGGCGAGCTCAAAAAGGTTTTCCGTCCCGAGTTCCTGAACCGCGTGGACGACATCATCGTGTTCAACAAGCTCAGTCAGGACGAGATCAAGCAGATCGCGGGCAAAATGCTCGAAACACTCGCAGGCCGTCTTAAGGCGATGAATATCGGCATCACCTTCACCGACGCCGCAATTACGGCAATCGCCGACAAGGGCTTCGACGACAGCTACGGCGCAAGGCCGCTCCGCCGCGCGATCCAAAGCGAGATCGAGGACGTCCTCTCCGAAAAAATGCTCGACGGCGAGATCACCGAAAATTCAAACGTATCCTGCGATTATCAGGACGGAAAGTTCGTTTTCAAATAATAAAACGCAAAACAAAAAGGCTATCCGAAACGGGTAGCCTTTTTTCTGTATAAGAATAATTATTGCTGTGCCGAATAGCCGTGCGCCTTGTCGAGCAGCATATCCTTGACCTTCATCAGCCTTGTGCGGCTGCTGCGGTCGTTCTCCTCGAGCTTCATCGAGATGTATTTTATCGTCTCCTGATAGCGCGGGATCATAACGTGTTCGAGCGAGTTGACGCGGCGGCGGGTTTTTTCGATTTCGGCGGACATAAGCTCGCAGCTTTTTTCGTACTGGGCGAGCAGGATCAGATCGGGCAGGACCTTGTCCAGCGACATAACCGCGTCGTCGAGCTCAAAGGAGGTGAAGGCAAAGCCGTAGGGGAAAATATCGCCCTTGTCGGCGGTGCGCGTTTGAGCCTCAAACTGAGGGATCTCAACGCTCATCACGTTTTTTGAGCTGATTTCCAGATTGATCTGCTGCTTCGGAGAAAGCAGTGCGCCGTCGAGCGCCTGCTTGCTCATCACGGCGGAGGCGTTCACAAAGTGGTCGTTGCAGTTTTCAAGCTCGCGCTCCACCTTGTCGCGCAGCTCGCGCGTCTGCCGCACCAGATCCAGAAACTGGCGCATAAGCTCGTCGCGCTTATCCTTTAACATTTTGTGCCCCCTTACAGCGGTGACAAGCTGCTTTTTCAGCTTGCTCAGCTGCATTCGGGTGGGGTTAACATTCATTACTGCCATATTTTCATACCTCAAAAATGCGCGCAGCGCAATTTATGAACCGAAGGTTCAATTCATGTACGCAGTACAATTTATGTTCCGGAGGAACTATTCATTTGCGCCGCAGCATAAATTGATAATTACAAAATCATTATCACGCCGGATAGAACTCGTCGAGCATATCGTCCTTGATTCGTTTAAGCTCGGAGCGGGGGAGGATGGCAAGGAGCTTCCAGCCGATGTCGAGCGTTTCCTCAATTGAGCGGTTCGCGTCGTAGCCCTGAGAAACGTATTCTCTCTCAAACGCCTCGGCGAACTCGGCGTATTTCTTATCCATATCGGTCAGCGCCGCCTCGCCCAGAATTACCATAAGCTCGCGGGCGTCCTTGCCTCGCGCGTATGCCGCGAAGAGCTGGTTCATCGTCGCCGCGTGGTCCTTTCTGGTTCTGTCGGGGCCGATACCCTTGTCCTTGAGTCGCGAAAGCGAGGGAAGAACGTCGATCGGAGGAGTGACGCCCTTGCGGTACAGCTCGCGGCTGAGGATGATCTGACCTTCGGTGATGTAGCCCGTGAGGTCGGGGATCGGGTGGGTTTTGTCATCCTCGGGCATTGTGAGGATGGGAATAAGCGTGATCGAGCCTTCCTTGCCGCGCAGTCTGCCTGCTCTCTCGTACAGAGTGGCGAGGTCGGTGTACATATAACCCGGATAGCCGCGTCTGCCGGGAACCTCCTTGCGCGCGGCGGAAACCTCGCGCAGGGCGTCGGCGTAGTTGGTGATGTCGGTCATAATTACGAGCACGTGCATTCCCAGGTCGAACGCCAGGTACTCGGCGGCGGTCAGCGCCATCTTCGGGGTGGCGATACGCTCGATAGCGGGGTCGTTCGCAAGGTTGACGAACATTACTGTACGGTCGATAGCGCCTGTCTCCTTGAAGGACTGAACGAAGTATTCGGACTCCTCAAAGGTGATGCCCATTGCGGCGAAAACAACCGCGAACTGCTCGTTTTTGCCTCTTACCGTAGCCTGACGCGCGATCTGAGCCGCGAGCTGTGCGTGAGGCAGACCGGAAGCCGAGAAGATCGGGAGCTTCTGACCTCTTACAAGGGTGTTCAGTCCGTCGATCGCCGAAACGCCGGTCTGGATAAATTCCTGCGGATAGTTTCTCGCGGCGGGGTTCATCGGCGTGCCGTTGACGTCCAGGCGCTTTTCGGGGATCAGCGCGGGGCCGTCGTCGATGGGGTTTCCGAGACCGTCGAAAACGCGCGAGAGCATATCGGGTGAAACGGGAAGCTCCATCGAGCGTCCCAGAAAGCGGACCTTTGAGTCCGCGAGGTTGATGCCTGCGGCGGATTCAAAAAGCTGAACAAGCGCGTTGCTGCCGTCTACCTCAAGCACCTTGCAGCGGCGAGTTTCGCCGCTCGGAAGCTCAATTTCGCCGAGCTCGTCGTACTTTACGCCGTCAACGTCGCTGATCATCATCAGAGGACCTGCTACCTCTCGAATCGTGCGGTATTCCTTTGGCATCAGTCATCACTCCTTTTCAGTACGTCGTTGATTTCTTTGTCGAGCTGAGTTTCGATCGACTCAAATTCAGCCCGGATCTTGTCCTCGGGCTCATATTTAAAACGTCCGATCCTTTCGCGGACAGGGATGTTTACAAGCATTTCAATGTTGGCGCCCTTGCTCAGAGCCTCGCGCGCCTTGTCGTAAAAGCTCAGAATAGCCCTCATCATAAGCACCTGCTTGGGAAGCGAGGTGTAGGTGTCTGTGGGGTCGAAGGCGTTCTGGTGCAGATAGTCCTCACGGATAGAACGCGCGCTTTCGAGCTTGAGTCTGTCGGGAGCGGAAAGTGCGTCCATACCTACAAGGTTAACGATCTCCTCGAGCTCGCTCTCGTCCTGGAGCAGCGACATCAGCCTGCCGCGGAGCTGCATAAAGTCGGGCGCGGCGTTCTTTGAGAACCACTTTTCGAGCTGGTCGGTGTAGAGAGAGTAGGAGGTCAGCCAGTTGATCGCGGGGAAGTGGCGCTTGTAGGCGAGCTGCGCGTCCAGTCCCCAGAAAACCTTGACGATTCTCAGCGTAGCCTGCGAAACAGGCTCGGAGATGTCGCCGCCGGGAGGCGATACCGCGCCGATGACCGACAGCGCGCCCTCGGTGTCCTCGGTTCCGTTTACGAGCACGCGTCCGGCTCTTTCGTAGAACTGCGCCAGACGGCTGCCCAGATATGCGGGATAGCCTTCCTCGCCGGGCATTTCCTCAAGACGGCCCGACATTTCGCGCAGAGCCTCCGCCCAGCGTGAGGTCGAGTCCGCCATAAGCGCAACGGTGTAGCCCATATCGCGGAAATACTCCGCGATCGTGATTCCGGTGTAAATAGACGCCTCGCGCGCCGCAACCGGCATATCGGAGGTGTTCGCGATAAGTACGGTCCTCTCCATCAGCGAGTTGCCCGTGCGCGGATCCTTAAGCTCGGGGAACTCGTTGAGAACGTCGGTCATCTCGTTGCCGCGCTCGCCGCAGCCGATGTAGACGATGATGTCTGCCGCAGCCCACTTTGCAAGCTGGTGCTGAACTACCGTCTTGCCCGAGCCGAAGGGACCGGGAACCGCAGCCACGCCGCCCTTTGCAAGGGGGAAGAGGGTGTCGATGGGGCGCTGTCCCGTGGTGAGCAGAAT
>ONIJ01000064.1 GCA_900317875.1 uncultured Eubacteriales bacterium | reverse complement strand
TTGCAGAGTGTCAGTGATATTGATGTCTGATAATGCACAACCATTTGCAGATGCAGTTCCGGATGTGCATGAATAATTCAGGATTATTTTTCCTGTTGTGAAGAATAGACAAAATATCAACTATAAACTGTGCATTCGGACAACGCGCTCTGTTTGGTTCATTTATTTGGGATTTTTCGCCTGTAAAAAAGCAGACTCCCCATAGGGAGTCTGCACAAACCTTATAAGTCGCGTCCGCAACATTTCTTATATTTTTTGCCGCTGCCGCAGGGACAGGGATCGTTTCTTCCGACCTTCTTGCCCTTGCGCACGGTTTTGTTCTGAGTGTCGGTGCCGTCGCCCGAGGTCTGTGTGGGCTTGGCGACCTGCTCGCGCTTGAGCGCCTCGGAAACGGCGTCGGGCTTTGCCTTTTCCTCGCCGTTATTGATCATCACCTGATGCGCCGCTGCAGCCGCACGCTCGGCAGCCTTGCGCGCCGCCTCGATCGCCTCCTGGCGCTTCTGGATCTCATATACGCGCTTGGGCATTACGAGCATAAGCTTCACCGTGTCCTCGCGGATGTTCTCGATCATCTCGTCGAACATATCGAAGCCCTCGATGCGGTACTCAACAACGGGATCGTGCTGGCCGTAGGAGCGCAGGCGGATACCCGATTTGAGCTGATCCATCGCGTCGATGTGATCCATCCAGTGAGTATCGACGCTTCTGAGCAGATATACGCGCTCCATCTCGCGGATCGTCTCGGCGGGAAGAAGCTCCTCGTTCGCCTTGAAAATGCTCAGAGCGTCCTCCTTGATCATATCGCCGATTTCGGAAGCCTCCATATCCTCGAGGTCGTCGGAATCGAGCTTGTATTTCTCGTCGTCGGTGATGATCCAGCCCTTGTAGTACTCGACAAGACTCTGGTAGTTCCAGTTTTCTTTCGGGCCATCGGGCAGATAGTGAGCTATCGAAGTATCGATTGTGTCGCTGACCATTTTGAGAACGGTTTCGTGGAGATCCTCGCCGTTGAGCACCTGATCTCTCTGACCGTAGATGATTTCACGCTGGCGGTTGAGAACGTCATCGTACTGGAGAACGTCCTTACGTATTCCGAAGTTGCGCAGCTCAACCTTTTCCTGCGAGCTTTCAATGATGTTTGTGAGGAACTTGTTTTCGATGGGAGTGTCCTCATCGACATTCATACGTTCCATCATAGCTCTCATTCTGTCGCCGCCGAACAGACGCATAAGATCGTCCTCGGTGGAAAGGAAGAAACGGCTTTCGCCCGGGTCGCCCTGACGTCCGGAACGTCCGCGGAGCTGGTTGTCAATACGGCGGGACTCGTGGCGCTCGGTGCCGATGATCATCAGGCCTCCGGCTTCTCTTACCTGATCGGCCTCGTCCTTGATCTCCTCTTTATATTTTTCGTTGAGCTCGCGGAAGGTCTTTCTCGCCTCGAGGATTTCCTCGTTGTCGGTTTCGGCGTAGCCCGTTGCCTCCTCGATCATTTCCTCGGGATAGCCCTGCTTGCGCATTGATGCCTTCGCCATATACTCGGCGTTGCCGCCGAGGATGATGTCGGTACCGCGGCCCGCCATATTGGTGGCGATCGTTACGGCGCCGAACTTGCCCGCCTGAGCAATGATTTCCGCTTCCTTCTCGTGCTGCTTAGCGTTGAGCACATTGTGCTTGATTCCGCGGCGCTTGAGCATTTTGGAGAGCAGCTCTGATTTTTCGATTGAAATAGTACCGACCAGAACGGGCTGACCTTTTTTGTTAGCCTCGACGATCTGATCGATCACCGCGTTGAACTTTCCGTTTTCGGTTTTGAACACCGAGTCGGGCTGATCCACACGGATAACGGGCTTGTTGGTGGGAACCTCAACTACGTCGAGCTTGTAGATTTCGTTGAACTCCTCGGACTCGGTTTCACCTGTACCGGTCATACCCGAGAGCTTCTTGTAAAGGCGGAAGTAGTTCTGGAAGGTGATCGTAGCGAGAGTTTTGCTCTCGGACTGAACCTTAACGCCTTCCTTTGCCTCGATCGCCTGATGCAGTCCCTCGTTGAAGCGTCTGCCGTACATAAGACGGCCGGTGAACTCGTCGACGATGATGACCTCGCCGTCCTTTACAACGTAGTCAACGTCGAGCTTCATTACGCCGTTTGCCTTGATAGCCTGATTGATGTGGTGCTGAAGGGTGAGGTTTTCGGGATCGGTGAGGTTCTCGATGTTGAAGTGCTCCTCAGCCTTCTTTACGCCGAGCTGGGTGAGAGTAGCGGTTTTCTGCTTCTCGTCAACAACGTAGTCGATGTTGTTTTCGGCGTAGTATTCTTCCATATCCTGCTTGGAGTCGATTTCGGTGAAGCGCTCCAGCTTAAGGGTTTTAGCGAAGGCGTCGGCCTTTTCATAGAGGTCGGTGGACTTGTCGCCCTTACCCGAAATGATAAGAGGTGTACGCGCCTCGTCGATGAGGATCGAGTCGACCTCGTCGACGATCGCAAAGGCGTGGCCGCGCTGAACCTTGTTTTCCTTGTAGACGACCATATTGTCGCGCAGATAGTCAAAGCCGAGCTCGTTGTTTGTGCCGTAGGTGATGTCGGCATTGTAGGCTTCTTTTCTGAGCTCGTTGTCGAGATCGTGAACTATGAGGCCGACCTTGAGTCCCATATACTTATACAGCTTGCCCATCCATTCGGAGTCGCGGCGGGCAAGGTAATCGTTGACGGTAACAATGTGAACGCCGTCGCCCGTAAGCGCGTTGAGGTACGCGGGCAGGGTAGCCACCAGGGTTTTACCTTCACCGGTTTTCATTTCGGCGATTCTGCCCTGATGGAGCACGATGCCGCCGATCACCTGAACGGGGAAGTGCTTCATTCCGAGCACTCGCCAGCTCGCCTCGCGGCAGGCCGCAAATGCGTCGGGGAGAATATCGTCGGTGGTCTCGCCGTTGGCGAGTCTCTCCTTGAGAATTGCGGTCTGGCCTTTCAGCTCGCTTTCGGTCATTGCGGCGTATTTGTCCTCCAGCGCCAGAACCTTGTCACAGATGGGCTGGACGCGCTTGACCTCGCGCTTGCTGTAGTTGCCAAACAGCGATTTTAAAAAGTTTGCCATATGGAATATTTCCTTTCTGTATGTGTCTATATCTGATATATATTAATAACTTAGTAGCCTCTTGCCGCCTGAGCCGCAGCAGGCATAGCCGCCTCCATAACGGGAACGGCGTATTCGCTGCCGTAGCCTGCGGCGCCGTTGATAACGCAGGCAAACGCGAGCGGACAGCTCGGATCGGTGGAATAGCCGACGAACCACGCGTTGTTGTCGCCGCCGAGCTCGGCGGTACCCGTCTTTGCGCGGCAGTCAACTCCGCCTATTGAGTATTTGCGCATTACGTCGTTCACCTTATCGGCTGTGGACTTGCTGAGCAGATTATGTGTTTCGTTCTTTTTCAAACCGATGAGGTCGAGGATACCCTCGGTTCCGCTCTTGATATATGTGGGATTTGCCGCCGTGCCGTGGTTTGCCACCGCGCCGCAGATGATCGCCATCTGCATCGGGTTGACTCTGTCCTCGTTGTCGTCGTAGCCCTGTCCGATGCCCGTCCACGCGAGTATGTTCGAGTCGGCTCCCTTTGAGCTGTAGTGTCCCTTGGCTGTGGGAGTGTCGTCTACGGTGAATGAACGGTTGATTCCGATTTTATCAGCCATCTCCTGCATTTTCCCGGCGCCGACCGCATTTGCGAGCTCCGCGAAGGCGACGTTGCAACTCACATCCATAGCCTCGGCGAGAGTCACCTTTCCGTGAGCGGTGCCGCTGTCGCACCTTACATCGTTGCCGCCGAAGCTTTTGGAGCCCTCGCAGTTGCAGATCTCGCTCTCGTGCAGCAGGTCGACGTCGTTCTCGATCGCCGCGGCTGCGGTGACGATTTTGAAAATCGAGCCCGGAATGTATGTGGACGACAGCACGTTGTCAAGATAGACGCCGTCGTAGTTCTTTTCGTTTTCCTCGGTTATCACGGGAGGATTCTGCGGATCGTAGGTCGGGTTGCTGACCGAGCAGATGACCTCGCCCGTTTTGTAGTTGTAGATCACGCAGGCGCCCTTTTGACCTTTGGCGTTGAGCGCCTCATACGCGTCCTTGCAGGTCTGGGAATCGACCGTTAGCGTAATGTCGCGCGAGGTGTGCATTGATTGGGGCATATTCATTCCCCAGATAACATTGTAGTCCGAGAGCAGCGAACGGTATTTGCTCTGAACCGCCGTAGAAATGTTCAGACTGTTGTCGCCGACAGTATGGAGCAGCGCCTTTCTCACAGATTCGTCGCTGTTGTAGGTGCGCTCGCCGTTAACGGTTTCAGCCAGGACGTTTCCCTTGCGGTCGAGAATTTTTCCCGCCTCCGCAAGTCCGCCGTTGCCCGAGATGTGAGCGTTGTACGGCTGGTCTATCCAGTCGTTGGCGCCCATGGCGAGCTCAACGGTAAAGAAGCCGATTCCGACGATGAACGCGATCGTCAGGATCAGCACCAGCGTGCTTCGCCTGAGTATTCTTTTCATATACCCACCGCCTTTCCGCAGTGAAAATTAATTTGATTTATCTTTTGATCGAATAGGTTCTCTCGTCCGCAGCCTTGATAAACGCAAGCAGGCACCAGCAGGAAATGATGCTGGAACCGCCGGAGCTGATGAACGGGAAGGTCACGCCCGTGAGCGGAAGGATGTCGGTGGCTCCGAAGATGTTCAGAGAAAGCTGAACCACGAGCAGACCTGCCGCGCAGCACGAGGTGATCGAATAGAAGGTGCTCCTTGTGCGCGTGGCTATGGCGCGCGTGTAAACAATAAGCAGCGCGACCGAAATTGCCACGACGATCGCCACTATAACGCCCATCTCCTCGGCGAGCAAGCCGAACACGAGATCGCTCTCGGAGGCGAAATACTGCTTGAAGTAGCCGTTTCCGATTCCCACGCCGAACAGTCCGCCGCTTGCGATATAGGTGAGCACGCGAACCTGCTGATAGCCCTTGACGTCGTCGGTGTACTGCCATACGTGACGCCAGCCGGCAAAACGGTCGGCGACATACGGCTTGAATCGCAGCACGATCATTACGCCGAAGGCAGCCGCGGCAAGCGCGAGAACAAGCGTTTTAAAGTCGCCCGAACGCATAAACGCAACGAGCAGGAAGGTTATGAAGAAGATGAGCGCGGTTCCGAAGTCGCCCATAAGAGCGAGAAGTCCGACGCAAATCACCGAAAACACGATGAACTCAAT
>ONIJ01000085.1 GCA_900317875.1 uncultured Eubacteriales bacterium | reverse complement strand
GGGTTTTCGATGACCTGCCGAGGCGTTCCCTCCTCCTCTATCACGCCGTCCGCCATAAAGATGACCTTGTCGGCGACGTCGCGCGCGAAGCTGATTTCGTGGGTGACGACGATCATCGTGCTGTCGGAGCTCTTTAAGCCCCTGATGACGTTGAGGACCTCGCCCGTCAGCTCGGGATCGAGCGCCGAGGTCGGCTCGTCGAAGCAGAGCACGTCGGGATTGAGCGCGAGAGCGCGCGCTATGGCGACTCGCTGCTGCTGACCGCCGCTGAGATTGCAGGGGTATTCGTCGCGCTTTTCGGAGAGGCCGACCTTTTTCAGGAGCTGCGCGGCCTCCTCGTTGATTTTCTCAACCGCCTCCTTGAAGGTGGCGGCGCCCATATACTGTCCCTCAGTCTTGAGCTTCTCCTTTGCAAGGAGCTTAGGAGCGAGGACAAGGTTTTCATAGACAGTGTACTGCGGAAAGAGGTTGAACTGCTGGAATACCATTCCGAAGTGAAGGCGGTTCTTTCTGATTTCCTTTTCCTTCTTTTTTAAAGGATCGTTTCCGTCGAAAAGGATCTCGTCCCCTATCGAAATGATCCCCGCCTGAGGGGTTTCGAGGAAATTGATGCAGCGCAGGAGCGTGGTTTTTCCCGAGCCCGAGGAGCCGATGATGGCGAGCACCTCGCCCTTTTCGAGCGAAAAGCTGATGTCCTTGAGGACCTCGGTTTTGCCGAAGCTCTTGCGGATGTTCTTTACGTTTAACAGTGCCATTGCTGCTCCTCCTTAACCCTTGTAATAGTCGAGCTTCTTCTCGATGAAGCGGAAGATGAGCGTAAGCGCGCCGCAGAACAGCAGGAAGAACGCGCCCGAATAAAAGATAGGCCAGATGAGTCCCTGCTTTGTGATGCGCTGTGCGTTCAGCAGGATTTCGGAGATCGCGATAACGTGAGCCAGAGAAGTGTCCTTTACGAGGGTGATGATCTCGTTGCTCATCGGCGCGACAATGCGCTTTATCACCTGGAGCAGCACGATTTTAAAGAAGATTTGGCTCTTCTTCATTCCGAGCACGTAGCCTGCCTCGTATTGTCCCTTGGGGATGCTCTCGATTCCTCCGCGGTAGATCTCGGAGAAATACGCGGCGTAGTTGATGATGAAGGCGATGACCGCCGCAGTCATTCGGTTTTCAAAGCCGATGGTTATCTCTACTCCGAGTCCCGTCAGATCCGAAAAGAAATTTGACAGAGGCTCGGAAAGCATCGGCGGAATGTAGAACACCACGAAAAGCTGCAGCAGCAGCGGTGTTCCGCGGATTATCCACACAAACGTCCTGATAATGTACTTTATCGGTCTGATCCTTGACATCGAACCGAACGCGATCAAAAGTCCGAGCGGAAGCGCGGCGATGAGCGTGATTCCGAACAGTATGCAATTTTCTTTGAATCCTTCAAGAAGCTGAAGGGTAATACTCCAAAACTGACTCATTTTTTACTTTGAATTGTCCACGAGCATATCGGCAAGTTTATACTTCTCGGCAATTTCCTTCAGCTTACCGTTTCCATAGAGCTTTTTGATAGCGTCGTTGAGCTTCTCCAGAGTTTCGGGGCTGTCCTTTCTGAGGGCAACGCCGAACTGCTCGTCGCCGAAGGTCATTCCTTCTACAACCGCGAGGTCAGCATAATCGGAGCCTTCCTTGAGGGTTGCGACTGCCATTACGTAGTCGATGACCGCGATGTCGGATGTGCCCGCCTTAACCTCGAGAAGCGCGGTCGACTGAGCGTTTACGGATGTGTATTTAGCTTTGCTGAAAAAGCTTTCCTTCTGCGCGATGGTCTCGCCGGCGGAACCGCCCTCGGCAACTACCTTTGCGCCGTCGGCGCTTGCCTTGTACTTTTCAACATTGCTCTTCTTGCAAACCATAACCTGCTTGTTGTTGAGATAAGGAACCGAGATGTCCATATTCTCTTTTCTTTCGTCGGTGATCGTCATACCGTTCCAAACGCAGTCGATTGACTTGGATTTGAGCTCAAGCTCCTTGGAATCCCAGTCGATCTCATGGAAATCGGGATCGAGTCCGATCTCATCGCAGACCGCCTCGGCGAACTCGGTTTCAAAGCCTACGAGCTTGCCGTCGCCGTCCTTGTAGTTCATAGGCTCGTAATAGGTGATTCCTATTTTGAGCTTGCCCTTGTTTTTCAGGTAATCCCAGTCGGTCTCCTTTTTGTCCTTAACCGAAACACCGCAGCCTGCCATAGCGGTGAGCGCAATAGCGCCTGCCATAAGTAATGCCAAGATTTTTTTCATAATTTTTCCTCCGTTTTCATAACTTTCTAAAAAATATGAGCAAATTAATTGCGCACAAGGTCGAAATTATTATATATTATCACGTAATTAAAGTAAAGTGTTTTTTCAAAAAATGCGGATTTTCGGCAATATTCAACAAGTTTTTATTGGCTATTTCATTAGAAAACCACAAAGAAAGGTGCTTGGAAGTTATATGTCGGAGTTATAAGTCATTTCCGTTTCAAAGTTATAAGTTATAACTTAACAACTTATAACTTAACGACTTATAACTTAACGACTTGCTCATTGACCAAAAAACAAGGCCGGCTCAAAACCGAGCCGGCCGATGTCAATGATAAATTTAATTTTGATTCGGACTGATTATCAGCCTATTTTTTCTACGTTGTACCAGCCGTTGCCCTGCTGTCCGTTCGTCTGGTAGGAGGCGCTGCCCTCTACGGGAACGTTAGCGGTCTGAGCCGCGCTGGAGCCGTTGGAGAACAGCATATACTTCGCGTCCTTCGGAACGTTGAACTTATAGGTAATGCCGCTTACGAGCGTCATTGCGGTACCCGGGAAGCTGTTGCCCGAGGATCCGCCCCAGTATGAGCAGTAAATCGTTCCCGACCAGCCGGCGTTGTTGGTGAAGTAGATCGTGTAGGTATCGCCGCTGTCGGACGGGTCGATCGTAGGCGTGGTGTAATCGGTGCCGCCGTAGTTGCTCCATGAACCGTTGCTGTAGATCTTGCCGAAGCCGTTCATAGCGATGTCGACTGTCTGGTTGTTGCCGCCGTCGTTGAATACTACCATATCGTAGCCGTCGGGAACCTCAACACGCCATGCGTTGCCGTTGCGGTAATCCATCTCGATTCCGTGCCACTCTGTAGTCTGGCTGGTATTCTTGGAATTCCACATATGAGCATAAACCTTAGTCCACTTGGAGCTGCTGTTGTCGTAGTAGATGTAGTTGCCCTGCTCTTCGGAGGTAGGCTGTGTGGGCGTGGTGGGAGTTGTGGGCTCTGTTTCATCGCCGCCGTAGTTCGACCAGGACGTACCGTCGTAGATCTTGTCAGTGCCCGGATAATCGAGGTCGTCAGTCTGATCTGTTCCGTCGTCCTTGCCTGCGCTGAAGATGATCTTGTTGTAGCCGCTGGGAGCTTCATAGCGCCATACGTTGTCGCCGATGCTCTCCATTGTATCGCCCGGCCACTTCTTGTAATAGCCGTCATCGTTCCACATATATGCGTAAACGGTGCTCCAGCCCTTGGTGTTCTTGAAGTATACATACTTGCCGGTGGGCGGAGTGGTAGGCTCGGTAGGATCAGTCGGATCGGGTTCCGTTCCGCCTGTGTACGTGCCCGCGTAGCAATCGGAATTAGTGAAGTGCGCGAGATAAGCCTGCAGGAGTGTTACATCCTTGATCGTTATGTTGTTGTCCTTGTTGATGTCAGCCGCAACAAGAGCGTTGCCTGTGAGAAGCGACTTCTCGGCGAGGTGGAGCTGGATGTAGGTAGCGTCGATGATCGTTACCTTGCCGTTGCGGTTTACGTCGCCGATGAGCACCTTGCCCGCGGGTTCTGTTGTGGGCTGAGTGGGAGTCGTGGGCGTTGTGGGTGTTGTGGGATTCGTGGGAGTTGTGGGAATGGGTCCCGAATAAGCCTCCCAGGTGTGGTTAGCCTTGAATATCATCGACTCGCCGCCGATAGGCATACCTGTCTCTCCGTCAGCGGGATAGCGGTTTGTCGTGGCGTCCTTGCTCTCGGTAAAGATCGCGAAGCCGTCTTCGAGGCCTTCGGGGATCTCATAGCTATAGATGCTGCCGCTCTCCTTTGTCATCGCTACGCCCGGCCATTGCCCGTTGTTTGTCGTGTCGTTGTAGACATAGCAGTAAACGTTTGACCAGTTATAGGACGAATTGTCAAAGTATACCGTTGTGGCAGTGTTGTCTGCCTTAGTATAGGTGTATGTAACGGGAGACGAGGTCTCGGAGCCGTTTGTTGCCTTTACGGAAAGTGTTGTTTTTGTGCCGATAGCAGCGCCGCTTCCGATGGTGATGGTCTTGGTGCCTGTGAAGTCGGTGTAGGAGCCGCCGTCGATCGAATATGAACCGCTTGTCGCGTTGGACAGAGTCATTGTTACGGACAGAGTGTCTGTCTTATAGTTCTTTGAACCGGGAGTTACGTTAACGGAGGGACCGGGAGCCGTGGCGTTGTAAACAACTGCAACGCCGGAGCTGCCTACAGAGCCCTGGATCCTGCCACCGGATACGGTGAAGGTGTTGCCCGATACCTGATCGATATAGATGCCGTCTTTCATCTTGTGAGCGACGAGGTTTACGGAACCGCCGCCGTCGAGCTTGGAGATAACAACGCCTGTGGTGCCGCGCTCGTTGTAAGCGACGTTGCCCTCAGACGAAAGATACTCGCTCTCGCCGTCGAAGTAGTTCTTGAACTTGTTGACCTCTGCTACGGACTTGTTCTTCCAGGTGGTGTCGGAGCTAGCCATACCCATTGTAGCGTGAGGTCTTGCAAAGAACAGAGAAGTTGCGTTCGCGCGCGAGCCTACGATAGCCCACGCCTTGATAATTGTGTTGTTGGAAACATTACTGGTGTTTTTGATGCCTGCAGAGCCCGAACCGCCCATGTAGGTATCGTGGGATTCAACCCAAAGCACCGATTTTGTGGGAGTGCCGCCATCCTTGTAAGAGCTGCCGTCAGCAAGTCCGCCGGCGTCGTTATTATTGGCGGAAACGAGAGCCTTGTCGCTCGCGTAGTTGTCGGTGTAGCTCATATAGGTGGCGTAGTTTGTCATGCTGGTGCCTGCGCCGTTGAGGATCTCGCCGTAGTAATAGATGTCGTTGCCGGCGCTCTTTGAGCCGTTGATAACTGTCGGCCAGAAATTGCTCGCGCCGTCGCCGTCTGTCGGAAGCTCAATGTGCTTGGCGGCGTCGAAACGGAAGCCGTCAACGCCCAGATTGATGAGCTCGATGCAGAGGTTCTTGTATGCGTTCATAACATCGGAATGTCCCGTGTTGAGGTCGGGAAGCTCGATATGACCGTGGGTGACCTTTTTACGGTCATTATCGTCGTTTGCCGCGTAGTCCTCAGAGTGCCAATACTGACCTTGGCGCCACTGGGAATCTACCGAGCTTGATACGTTGTCAAGGCCGTTCTTTTTAAGGCCGTTGTCCGCCATATGGTTGGCAACGATGTCAACGATGACCTTGATTCCTTTCTGTTCAGCCGCGTCGCACAGAGCCTTGAGCTCAGCCTTTGTGCCAAGCCAGGTGTTGCCGTCCGCAATGCGGACTCCGAGAGGCTGATAGAGCTTCCACCACTGACCGCCTTGGTCGGAATAGCTTGCGCTGTAGTCCTTCGGAGGCTGAACGGGAGAAGTCTGCACGGCAGTGTAGCCTGCGTCTTTGATGGCGTCCAGATTGTTTTTGATACTGTTGTATGACCAGTCAAAGCAGTGAAGCACTGCGCTGCCCTGAAGGTGATTCAGGGGTTCCGTGCTGCCCGAGCTGACCGACTGCTCGTTCTCGACGACAGCAGCGGATGATGTAACGCTGCCCATCGCGACGCACGAAAGAACCATACAAAGTACCAGGACGATACTCATGATTTTCTTTCTCAAATTTCTCAACTCCTAAATAAAATTACAGTACCGGACATAAATATAGTCGGTTCCTATTTTATGATACCAAATTATTGATTTTTATTCAATTTGCTATCTGCACAATAAACCATTGCTGTTTTTAGCAAAAATGCTAAACGAATTTTAGAGCTTTTAAACAACTGAAAATTTAGGCTTGACATACCGCGTTTCAGGTGATATAATTGTACCGTTGCATAAACGCGGATGTAGTTTAGTGGTAGAACTTCAGCCTTCCAAGCTGATCGTGTGGGTTCGATTCCCATCATCCGCTCCAAAAAACATAGGCACCCATAAAGGGTGCCTATGTTTTTTGGTTAAGCGGATTGGGAATCGAAGGTTCGCGTTAAGAAAACAGTCCGGTGGACTGTTTTTAGCGGACGGAGTTGCAGAAACT